>DASTET010000988.1:0-6315 GCA_035709445.1 Blastocatellia bacterium
GTTATCGGCAGAGATGATCCTGATGGGCGGGGCCGCGAAAAGCCTCGATCACGCGAGGGAACTCTATAACGATCTGATCCAATCGGGGGCGGCGCTTGAAAAGATGCGCGAGATAATAACCGCTCAAGGCGGTGATCCCGCCTCGGTTGACGATTACCGTATGCTCCCGAAGGCGCGCAAGGAAAAGGCGGTCCTCGCGGGAATTTCGGGCTACGTCGAGTCTATAGACACGGAAGCGGTGGGACGCGCTTCGATGTTGCTAGGCGCGGGCCGAGACAGACTCGACGCATCTATCGATCTCGGTGTCGGGTTACACGTCGAAGCGAGGATAGGCGATCGGGTCGATGCAGGCTCGACGCTCGCCACGCTCATCTATAACGACGAGACGTGGGTCGAGGAAGCAGCCCGGCTAATCGAGCAGGCGTACACTATCGGGAAAGAACGACCGCCGCCGCCTGCTCTGATAAAGACCGTTCTCAGATGATCTGCGATATTATGCCGTATTGGTATATAATCAACGGCCCTGATCGCCGCAGTGGAGAATCTGTTTTAATACGGGGAATGGAGGAAGGCATGGACACAAAAATGACGCGAAGGGATTTTGTCCTGACCGGGGCGGCTGCCGGGGCCGTAGCCGGTCTAAATCCCAGTATGACCGGGCTCGCTCAATCGAGAGGCTCGCGACCGCTCGTCGTTAGCAGCGCGAACGGGTTGAAGGCTACTGAAAAGGCGATGGAGATGATACGCGCGGGAGCCGACACTCTGGATGCGGTGATAGCCGGTGTGAACAGAGTCGAAGACGATCCGAACGATACTTCGGTCGGATACGGCGGTCTGCCGAACGCTGAGGGCGATGTAGAGCTCGACGCGAGCGTTATGCACGGGCCAACAAAGCGTGCAGGGGCGGTCGCCTCGCTCAGACATATCAAGAACCCTTCGAAGGTGGCGAAGCTCGTTATGGAGCGCACCGACCACCTCTTGCTGGTCGGCGAAGGGGCGCTAAGGTTCGCGCTCGCGCACGGGTTTAAAAAAGAAGAGCTTTTGACCGAGATGTCACGAACGATCTGGCTCAGGTGGAAAGAATCTATGAGCGAGAGGGATGCCTGGGGCCCCGGCCTCGCCGCGCCTGATTCTCCCCCTGAAAGCACGCGCCAGAGCCGGAATCAACAGGAGGCCGAATGGCTCGCGCTGGCCGAGAGTATAATTGCAAGCCCACCTACCGGCACGATCAGTTGTCTCGCCGTCAATGAGCGCGGCGACATATCCGGCACAACAACGACTAGCGGTCTTGCATTCAAGATACCGGGTCGCGTCGGTGATTCGCCTCTCATAGGGTGCGGACTGTTCGTCGACAACGAGGTCGGTGCGGCGGGCTCGACCGGACGCGGCGAGGAGTGCATAAAGATAAACGGCACGCACACCGTGGTCGAGATGATGCGCCGGGGCATGTCGCCTACGGAAGCCTGCCTCGAAGCGTTAAAGCGCGTGGCGAACAATTACAACGGGAACATGAAGAAGCTCAGCCAGTTCAACCTTAATTTTTACGCGCTCAATAAGAACGGAGAGTACGGCGGCGCGGCGCTATTCGGCTACTCTGTGAGAGGGAACGGGGAGCGCCGCCGCCTCAAGTATGCCGTGCACGACGGGCGCGAGAATAAGCTGCACGACATAGCTTACCTCTACGAAGTACCCGTGAGATAAAAAATCGGGCGGCCTCCTAACATGGCCGCCCTTCAACCCTACCTGCTGAAGAAACAATCACTATTTGCTCGCGTAGTATTCCTGCATCTGTTCTACGAATTTGTCGTACTCTCGGCTGCCGATGAATCGCTCCGGCAGCACCGTCGAGAGATACTTCAAGTATGCTTCGGAAGATATCTCCATGCCGTTTTCAGTAATCAGGTTGCCCTTCACGTCATAGGGCTTGAAGAGATATTCTTCGAAGCCGCGCTTGCGGAAGAACTTCGAGTCGGGCATAAAGAGCACGTCTTCGGGTTTTATCCCGCGCGAAGGGTCGCCGCTACGCTCGATCTCATCGATGATCTGGTGCGCATCCTGGCGGGCGATTCCCGGCACACGCTCCTGCACCACTGCGACATTCACATTGCGGATTACGCCCCTGACCTCTTCGATATATTCACCCTGCGCCGTCCCGTTTGTCTTGTCTTTGAACCCGAAGGTGACGGCAGTCTCGCCGCCCTTCTCATTGCCGAACATCTCAAGCCCGCGAGGGATCCAGAGGTTGAGCGCCTTCTGCATATCCTCGACGCTGTAATCGCCTTCGCCGCGCGCGGCCATCTGGCCAATCTCTTTAAGCAGCGACCGCCCGCTGCCGAGATGGAAAGCCTCTTCCTGAAGCATCGGCCCCATGCTCCGCGCCATCGGCGCATAGCTGAAAGCCTGCTGCATCTCAAGCTGATACTTGCCTACAAGGTCGATCACCGTGGCATAGGTGACGTTGTCGAGAAAGTCATTAAAGTCTATATTGAATGCGTCGAGAACATGGCTGCCCAGTTCCATGGCCAGCAACTCTTCGATAGTCTGCTTGGCCACGTCGCCCAGCCCCGGCTTTTTCCAGGTTGCGTCCTGGTCCAGCACCCAGAACATCTGATATGCATGGCGCAGTTCTTCGGCCATTATCCGAAGAACGGCGAATTTCCCGCGCTCGCTCACCGCCCGGTCGAGCGTGAGCCGGTGCTGCTGGATCGAGCCAAGCTCGGTAGAGCACTGCGCGCGTATGATATCGCGCGCGCTAAAGAAGGCGTTGCCAACCATCTCTTTTGCGCGCTCAAACCGCTTGCGTCCCGCGTACTGACCTACCTCTACAACATCGCTCCTGAGATCGCCAATCTTTGCAACGAGCTGGAACGGCTGCTGCCCTTTGAAATGGTCATCCCAGCGCCTCTCAAGTATGGCAAGCTCCGGAAAGTTCTTCCGCTGCCAGGCCACAATCGCATCGTGGTACTTAGGAGTTATTGTCGTCGTCGTGTAGTTTGCCATCTCCCTCTCCGCTGAATATCCTTCCTCTGATCACTAAAATGTATTTTATCGAACGCTCGTTCGAAAGTCAAACGGATAGACCGCGAATGGGAAAAGAGTTTGGGGACTATCAAACGCCGCCGGGCCTGGTTTCGAGGGTGCTGTCGCGTATAGGGATGGGAGGTCGCAGGTGGTCGAGGGTTTTAGAGCCGACGTGTGGGACCGGCGGATTTATAAGGGGTCTGCTCGATTCGCCTGCCCCGCCCGATGAGATCGTAGGCATTGAGATACAGGATGCACATCTGATTCAGGCCCGTCGCTTTGAGAGCGCGAAGGCGCGAACAAGAGTCAGGATAATGCAAGCTAACCTGTTCGAGCTTGACCTCGCCCGTGACCTGAGCTGGCGGGCAAAGGGCCCGCTGCTTGTGATAGGGAATCCTCCCTGGGTGACAAACTCGACGCTCGGCGCGATAGGGAGCCGGAATCTTCCAGTAAAGTCGAATCTGAAGGGTCTGAGCGGAATCAATGCCTTGACCGGAGCGTCGAATTTTGATCTCGCCGAGTCGATATGGCTCAAGCTGATTCGAGAGCTTCGCGACGAGCGACCAGCAATTGTACTGCTCTGCAAAACGATTGTGGCCCGAAACGTCTTACAGTACCTTCGCGAGCGCTCTATCCCTTTCAGCTCTGCCTGGATTCGGCGTCTGGATGCAAGAAGGTATTTCAAGGCATCGGTCGATGCGTGTCTCTTTTATCTCGAAATCGGCGGCTCTGAGCTAACATTCGAAGTCCCGGTCTTCAGCGACTTTGAATCAAGCATGCCTGAAAGCGTGCTCGGCTTTGTCGGAGGGCGCATCTTGAGCGACATTAGCCGATACCGGCGAGCGGCTAGCATTGACGGGACCTGTCCGTTTGTATGGAGGCAGGGAATAAAACACGATGCAGCCCGCGTTATGGAGCTGCGAAGGGAAGGCGAGCAATTAATAAACGGGCTGGGCGAACCGGTAGATGTCGAATCGGATTATCTCTTTCCGCTGTTTAAAAGCTCGGACCTGAATCGAAAGCCTCATATCCAACCGATTCTCCGCGTGATTGTGCCGCAACGGCGAATTGGTGATGACACGACGCGCCTCAGGACCGAAGCGCCGAAGTTATGGAAATATCTCTCTATGCATTCCTTTCACTTCGAGCGCCGCAAATCTTCCATATATAAAGGACGCCCGCCTTTTTCGATCTTTGGGATCGGAGACTATAGCTTCTCTCCGTTCAAGGTAGCCGTTTCGGGGTTTGGCAGGGTTCCCCGCTTCAGGCTGATCTGGCCCGCAGGCGGGCGTCCGGTTATGCTCGACGACACCTGCTACTTTATCGCGTGCGAATCTTCCCGGCAGGCTGCTCTGCTCGCGGCCCTCTTAATCCACCGGCATACTGCCGACTTCTTACAGGCGATAATATTCGCAGACTCGAAGAGACCTTTGACAAAGAGGCTCCTGCAACGAATCGATCTTATCGAGCTGCTTAACCGGGTTGGAAGAGAAGAGATACTCTCGGAAGCGGACAGGCTGCTTTTGCGGCTTCATAAAGACGCGACCAAAGAACACCGAGGGTGGCCTGAAGACCTGCGGATACTTTTAAGACCTCCGGCCTCGCGCGAATAGCTCACGTATATAACTCACATTATCTGTCTGAGCTAGCGCGAGCGCCAGCTTTATCCTCGCCTTCTGGCCGTTAAGAAAATCGGCAAAGATTACTCCCAGGTTGCGCAAGTGCTTGCCCCCGCCTGCGTAGCCGTAGCTCTCATAGACTCGCCCGCGCAGGCACCTTGAAGTGAGCACGACCGGAAGATGTGCTGACAGCGCCCGCTCTATTCCCGGCACAGAGTCAGGCGGGAGGTTCCCTCTGCCGAGCGCCTCGATGACGATGCCTTTCGCGCCTGCGTCGAGGCAGGCATTTATTAGAGTAGAATCGAACCCGGCTGCTGCTTTTAACAAAAAGACCGGCTCGGCGATGCTATCCGTAGCGATGTGCTCGCGGACCGACGGCGAGCGCCGGATTATGACTTCGCCTTTATCTATCACGCCGAGCGGGCCGAAATCCGCGCTTTGAAAGGAGTCGAATGATTCTGTGTGGGTCTTCGTCGCCTCGCTCGCAGCTAGAACCGTCTCGTTCATAACCACCATCGTGCCCAGCCTGCGAGCCGCCTGAGAAGAGGCGACGCGCGTTGCTGCAAGCAGGTTCGATGGCCCGTCCCATCCTATCTCCGAGCTGTTTCTCATCGCGCCCACGAAGACCACCGGCTTTTCGCTAGCAACCGTGAGGTCCATTAGATAAGCGGTCTCTTCAAGCGTATCGGTCCCGTGAGTTATCACGACTCCGTCGATTTCATCGCGCGCAAGGGTTTCGCGGACCCTGTTTGACAGCTCCATCATTCGCCGCAGGGTCATATGAGGGCCGGGAAACCTTCCGAAGTCGATTATCTCGATATCGGCCATGTCCGTGAGGCCCGGCACACTGTCGATTATCTCTCTACCGGAAAGTGCCGGTACCGCCGCGCCTATCTCCGGATCAAACTGCATCGAGATGGTCCCTCCGGTAAAGTATATGCCGATGCGCTTCGTCATCATTTCTCCTTGCCGATTCCAGCCATGACCTTTTCCGCCGCACGCTTTATTGCCTCTTCGAGCATGCCGGTCTGCGGACCTCCCCCCTGCGCCAGGTCAGGCTTTCCGCCTCCGCCCCCGCCGAGCGCCTGGCATGCCTCGGCCAGCAGTTTGCCCATATCGGGTTCGAGAGACGCCGAGCGGGCAAAGATTATTCTTGCAGCGGTATTATCTCTCGTCGCCAGCAGCGCGATTGCAGGCTCGGTGCTTACTATCTTTGAAGCGAGTAGGCGGACCTCCTCGATATCTCTTTCGTCAAAGACGGCCTCCACGAGCTTGAATGGCAGAGAAGAGTCGGCGGCGGCAAGCAACCGGGCTGCCTCTGTTATTGTCGCCATCTCGATCAATTCTCGCTGGCGTCGCTTTAGTGCCTTGTTCTCCTGCAATGCTTTTGCGACGAGTTCAGGCGCGGAGTCTCTTTCTGCGCTGAACATTCTCGCAACGGCGACGGCGGTGCTGTTAGCCCTGCGATAATCGGCGAGAGCCCGCGCGCCGCAGATGAACTCGACCCGCGTCATCTTCTTTGCCCTCTCGTATGACTTTATGGCGATAAGACCTATCTGGCCGGTGTGCCGGGCGTGGGTCCCGCCGCAGGGAGACCAGTCGAAATCTTCAACTTCGATTACTCTTATCTCGCCTCGGACAGCGCTCTCTTTTCTGAGAGGGAGCCGCGCGGCCT
>DASTET010000989.1:0-2639 GCA_035709445.1 Blastocatellia bacterium
TCTCGCGCAGCATATGGTATCGCTTTACGCCTGCGACCACGGCGACCTACACGATCTCTACCTGCTCATTCGACGGGACGGCCACGACTGTAGACGATACCGTAATGGCGATCTATACCTCTTCTACAGGGGCGTGCGGCGGAGCATTTACCGAGTTGCCTTCGACGGCGACGACCGACGGCTGCGGCGACGACGAGTGTGTGGATGAAGCGTTGCAGGCCGTCATCCGAACGGAGCTCACGGCTGGCACCGATTATTTCATAGTGGTGTGGGAGTTTGATGCTACCCCGCCGCTGGCGGGAAACACAGCCGTCCAATTGAAGGTGACCCGGGAGCTGCCCCCGGCCAACGACACCTGCGCCGGAGCGATTGCTCTCACGCTCGACACTCCGGTTGTCGGTTCGAGCCGGACCGGCAGCGACAACTATCGCCTTTCGGGCGGAGCCTGTTTCACCGGGCTCAACCATACGGCTTCGCCTGCCGAAGGGCGCGATGTCGTCTACACCTTCAGCGCGCCGCTGCCCGGCACATATTCGATAAGAGTGAGCGATTACGACGAGGCGGCCCTCTCGAACCTTGTCCTTTATACGGCCAGCTCCTGCCCTGCCGCCGGTGTCACTCCGACAATCGTGACTACCTGTCTGGCCGCAGCCAATAGATCGGCAGGCGCGCCCGTCGAGCAGGTGCTTTGCCAGACCCTCGCCGTCAACCAGCAGATATACATATTCGTTGACGAGGACGCCTCAACCGGCGGCGGAGACTTCACGATAGAGGTGACCCGATGTCTGGCCGAGAGCGAGCCCAACGACACACCCGCGACGGCCGACCCGCTCATCTTCGGGATGGAAGGCTCGATCAATCCGGGCGCGGACGCAGACTTCCTCAGCCTGGGCACTTTTACCGCAGGGTCGCGAGTCTTCGCTATGGTCGAAGGAGCCGCCTCGCTCTCGAACGACTTCGACCTTCGTGTCACCACCGCGACCGACACGCTTGAATATGATGACAGGGCGAATGATGCACCGTTCGGCTTCAACGCTCCGAACGTGGGCGGGACCATACTCTCCGCTAGCCCGGCTTTCCTGCGCGTTGACCATTTTTCAGACCAGGCCTCGGAGCCATACCGCGTCTATTCGGTCGTCCAGCCGCCGATAGGGTCGGCCACATCCGAGACCGAGCCGAACAACACGGTGGGCACAGCCGACTCAGCTGCGAATAACTATTTCACCGGGACGCTCACCGGGCCTGCTCCATCGACAGACGCGGACCTGTTCTCTTTCACTGCCGTAGCTGGCGATATCATATTCCTCGGCCTCGATGGCGATCCGCTGCGCGACAACACGCCTATCGATGCAAGCCTTGAGCTGCTCGACTCGAACGGGGTTCAGCTTGTGTTTGTCAACGACGGCGGCCTCGCTTCGGATACCACATCGGGGGCCGGAAGCCTTACCGCGACGACGCCCTTCTCTCCTGCCGAGGCTATTGTCTTCAGGGCGAGGACGACGGGCACCTACTTCGCAAGGGTCACGATAGGGACAGGCGGCACTGACTCGACGGGCGCGGGCGATTACCTCTTATCGAGTTCGCGCAACGGTCGACCGGGAAGCTGCACCTTCACCGTCAGCCCCCTGATCCAGTCCTTCGCCGGGATGGGTGGAAACGGGACCATAAACGTGACGACGACCGCCGGGTGCGATTGGACCGCCGTGAGCAACGACCCGTTCATCACTATCACTTCGGGCGGCAGCGGGTCAGGCAACGGCACGGTCAATTATTCGATCACTGCCAACCCCGGCCCCGGAATACGGAGCGGCACGATCACAGTCGCCGGAAAGACCTTTATCGTGCGGCAAGGGATAGATTTTCTGGATGTGCCTCAAAGCCATGTCTTCTACACCGAGATAGGCAAGCTCTCCGCGCGCGGGGTCACGCTCGGATGCGATGCGAACAACTACTGCCCGGACCTTGTCGTCAGCCGCGATCAGATGGCGGCCTTCATCCTGAGGGCGCGAGGAGAGTTCAACCCGCCGGAGCCGCCGACTCAGCGGTTCACCGACACGCCGCCTGCGAATGTTTTCTACCGATTTATAGACCGCATGGCGATTCTTCAGATAACGCTTGGGTGCGACGTGACTCTCTACTGCCCGTCCGACCCTGTGTTGAGGGAACAGATGGCGGCCTTCATCATAAGGGCGCTCGGAGAGTTCAACCCGCCGGAGCCCGCCATGCAGCGGTTCCTGGACGTGCCGCCTACAAACCCGTTCTACCGATTTATAGACCGCATGGCGGTGCTTCAGATAACCCTGGGTTGTGGGGGAGGTAATTATTGCCCGACGCTTCCTGTCTCGCGGGGACAGATGGCCGCGTTTCTGGTGCGGGCCTTCAACCTTTGAGATTTGAGATGGAGCTAAAGCTGAAACTGGCTGGTAGGGGCGCGAGGCTCGGCGCGATTGCGGTTGCGATTACTGCGTGCGCGCTGCTTCTGTACCTCGCGTACTCTAACTTCGCCCTGGGGATTCTCGCCGACGAGCGAGTTGTCGCCGACCGGGAGACGCTCGCCCTGGCCTCGGCACGATATCCCGGCTCGGCTCGCCTTCATGCGAAGCTCGCTTCAGCAGAGATATCCGCCCGCAGCAGAAATC
>DASTET010000990.1:0-3040 GCA_035709445.1 Blastocatellia bacterium
TTCTTGAAGACCGAAGAGATCAAAGGCCGCTCGTCGGCTACGCGCGCCTCTTCTTCTATGATCGAGGCGAGCGTCACTACCTGGTGAATGTTCATGCCGAGCTCGGTCGCGCGAGCGCGCCATTCGGGGGTGAAGACTTCATTGAACCGCGTGACCATCGCGCGTATAAGCTCTTCGGGCGTGGTCTTTGAGGTGTAGGTATAGGTATCCGGGAAGAGATAGCCTTCGAGATCACGGGCCTGCGGCGCGAATTGCAGGATAGGCGTCTGGTCTTCCATCAAACGAAGGAACTCTTCGCGCGTAGCCTTGCCGGTCCTCGTTGCGAGCGTCTCGGCTATATCGAACCGGTTGAAGCCTTCCGGTATCGTCACACGTTCCAGATAGACTTCGCCGCGTCGAATCTTCTCTATCGCTTCGAGCGGCGAGGTCGGAGAATCGAATTTGTAATCGCCTGCCTTGAGCTGCGACGCGCTTCCCGACAGCCTCAAATAAATCTTCAGCGCGGTCGGGTTCGAGACGATGCCCGCTTCTGAAAGACGAGCTATTATCGATTGCGGGCTCATGCCTGGTTCTATAGTTATGATGCGGTCGGCTGAGGGGTGCGCGACCCGGCCAGTGACGCTTGCGCGAAGCCACAGGTAGGCTGCGGCGGCAACGAGGGCCGCGATGACCAGAAGCAGCAATATGACTGCCGGCCGCCTGCGCCTGCGAGGCGAGGCGAGCCCGCCGATGTTTTTGATATCAGGTTGTGACAAATCGGCCATATCCGTATCTGTATTCAACCCGTCTTTGCTGACGCCGACAGGTAATCCTCCAGGATTATCATAGCAGCGAACTGATCGGACTTCGCCCGGCGCTCGGCGCGGCTGAGACCGCGCTCGATCATCATCTGCTCGGCCTCGTAACTGGTCAGACGCTCGTCCTGAGTAAAGACCGGTACGTCGAGCGCAGCCCTGAGCGCTTCGGTGAACTTCATCACTCGCCGGGCAGCATCGCCCATCGTCCCGTCCATTCGGATCGGCAGCCCTACGACCACAGCCCGCGCTTCGAGCTCTTCGACAAGCGATCTCAGCCGGGCTATATCGCTTGCGAGGCTCGACCGGCGTATCGTCTCAATGGCGCGGACCGTTATGCCAAGCTCGTCCGATATGGCTGTACCTATGTTCTTAGAACCGAAATCTATGGCGAGCACACGCATTTGTTCAGAGTATAGGTAGCGCCGTCGCCGGGTGTCAACGAAGCAGAGAAGCCAGAAGTCAGGAGCCAGAAGCCAGAATCTCTCGCGTAGTCTCTCGATTATTGCCGAGCGAATAAAGTCAGGATCAGCCTCTACCACCTTCTGACTTCTGGCTTCTGGCTTCTGGCTTCTGATTTGAAGCTTTTCTTGCGCAAAGGTCTATAGCCGCGTTAATATAGATTGCGCTCTAAGCCAACTAAGGAGTTTGCGAATGCAGTTCAAAACCAAGATCGCCATCGTCGTCTTCTCTACGCTCATCGCCTTTTACGCCATCGTCGGCTCCTTCATGTCGAAATCGGGCCAGGTGGTTGCGCGCGGCAGCCAGTACGGTCAGCTACAGATATTCGATGAAGTGCTCACCCATATCATCCGCGATTATGTAGAAGAGCCGGACCTTGAGAAGGTGCGGATAGGCAGCCTCAGAGGGCTTGCCGAAGGGCTCGATCCATACAGCGCATACCTGACCCCCGAACAGGTCAAGCAGTATGACCCGAAGGCTGCGAAAGGCGAGACCGGTTTGATACTGTCGAAGGTTGGCGGATATGCTTACGTCCTGGCCGTGGTCAAGGGCTCTCCGGCCGAAGCGGCGGGTATACGCAGCGGCGATTTTATAGAGTACGTAGGGAAGGTTCCCTCGCGCGACCTCAGCCTCTACGATATCGAGCAACTGCTCGGCGGCCAGCCCGGCTCTACTGTCGAAATTCGCATACTCCATCAGGGGCAATCGCGCAAGGTAAACCTCGCCCGCGCAAAGCTGGTTCAGCCGTCTATCGAATCGCGTATCGAAGAGACTGGCATCGGCTACATAAAGATCACGAGCCTTGCGCCTAACAAGTCGGCTGAGGTCAAGACGCAATTAAGCGATCTGATGTCGAAGGGCGCTCAGAGAATAGTGCTCGACCTTCGCGGCACCGCTAACGGGACTCTTCAGGAAGCGCTTGCCGTGGCCAACCTTTTCGTCGGCTCCGGCCCGCTCGCTCGCATAATCGGCAAAGGCGGTAAAGAGACCGACGTTCGCAGCGCAGACCCGAACAAGGTAGTCTTCACCGGGCCGCTCGCCGTGGTAATAGACCGCAGCACCGCCGGGCCGGCTGAGATCATCGCCGCCGCAGTCCGCGATCAGAAACGCGGCGAAGTCGTGGGCGAACGCACGTTCGGCGCGGGCAGTGAGCAGCAACTCTTCTCGCTTGCGGATGGAGGGGCGCTTCTGATCACAATCGCCAAATACGCGCCGGGTTCGGGCAAGCCTTTTATGGAAGAGCCGGTCAATCCTACCGTCAAAGTTGAACGCCTGACAGAGACCGAGGTCGTGCTGCCCGACGGCGATGACGAAGAAGCGGAAGACCGCGCCGACCAGCCGCAGGCCGCGCCGCCCAAGCCTGAGCCGCCGGTCGAGGACGTTCAGTTAAAGAAGGCCATCGAAATCGTCAAACAGGCGACGGCCCGCGCGCAGGGCGCAGCCCGCCGGACCGCCGCTAACCTCAAGCCGCCTGTTTCCGAAAACAGCTACTTCGAGAATGAGGTAGCAGCGTAAGGAACGGTCTAGCGAGTCGAGAGTCTAGCGAGTCCCGCTCCTCGCGGCGCTGATTACTTTGCAGCATCTGATTTATGCGATGACTGTCATCAAAGCGACTCGCTAGACTCGCTAGACTGTTTTCAGCCCTTCATCATGTTCTTCAGAACAAACCAGACGTTGGCTGGCCGTTCGGCGAGTCGCCGCATGAAGTACGGATACCAGTATTCTCCGTAGGGCACATAAACCCGCATCCGCCAGCCTTCGCGCGTGAGCCTCTCCTGCAAATC
>DASTET010000991.1:0-10546 GCA_035709445.1 Blastocatellia bacterium
CTGGCTTCTGAATTCTGGCTTCTGGCTTCTGGCTTGAGCCTTCTTCTTCTAAGCTCGAAGACCATCTTCTGCCAGAGCTCCGCCATTCTGCGCTTCTCCTTCTCGTCGTAAAACCGCAACGCGTATAAGAGGACCGGGAACGAGATCGCAAGCAAGGTCTTGACGACGAGCGAGAGGTAAAGAACCGTCTGGGTTGGAGGCGTGCCGCGCGCGAAGTCGAGCAGATAAAAAGTGGCTATCAACACGCCCCCGACCATCAGTATCGTGAAGACCCGGCCCCATTCATAACGGACTTTGATGAAAAGGTTCGACGACCAGTACCTGAGCGCGCAAAAGAGAATAAACGAGATAAGGGTTGAAAGGGTCGCGCCCATAATTCCGTAGCGCGGGATCAAGAAGAAGTTTAGCGCGATATTGACTCCGAGCGCCGCAAGCAGCACAAGCGGCGCGTAAACCGTCCGCTTCTTGAGCGTGGTCCCTATATTGAGCACTCGCGCGGCGCTGTCGAAGACCGCCGAGAGCGAAAGCAGAGGCAGTATCTCGGCGGCGGGCCAGTAGCCCTTCAACCCCTTTAGCTGAAGTCCGTCGCCCGCTACGGCTGCGACTCCGAGCGCGAGGAACATGCTCACAAGGACTATGTATGTGAGCACGCGCGAGTAGTACTCTTCCGCCAGATCCTCTTTCATCACCGAAAACCGCATGACGGACCACACCTGCGTGAAAGGCCCCGTGGCGAGCACGGTCACAGCAGAGACGAGCGTGTTGGCCAGGGCGTATATGCCGACCTCGCGAATCGATGTGTAGTGGTCTAAGAAGAGGCGGTCTACCATAAGAAACATGAAGAACGCGATCTGGTTAAAGATGAGCGGCGTGCCGAAGCTCAGCATCTCGCGCAGTTCCTTATATGAAAACAGCAGGCTAAGCTCACGCCTGACGGCTAAGAAAAAGATGGCCGATTCGAATATGGCTCCCGCCAGCCGCCCAATCAATACGCTCTCTACGCTTGAATCTACTACTATGACCAGATAAGAGATCAGAATGATCTGGAAGAGAAAAGCTATTATGTTAAGTACCGAGTAAAGAGCCGACTGGAACCTTACTCGCAGTATCGAGTCGGGGACGACCGTGATTACCTCGAAGAACCCTATGATAAAGATAAGCTGAAGCAGGTCGGGGCGCACCCTCGCGTCGGCGAATAATAGGGATGTAATCTGAGGCGCGGCCAGGTAAAGCAATGCCGTCAGCAGCGACGTCGAACCGAGCAGAAACAGAAGAGTCGACCCTACTATGCGGCGGCGGTGGGCGGGGTCCTCGGTCTCATAGTAATGACGAAAGAATGCCTGGTTTAATCCGAACTTGAGGAATATTGCCGTTACTGTGAGCGTTATAGTAAGAAGCGAGAGCACCCCATATTCGTTCGGCCTGAGATGGCGCACATAGACGGGGACGAGCAGTATCCCGAAGGCGCTGTTTATAACACTCCCGACCCCGAAGATGAGCGTGTGCTTTACAGTCTCTTTTATCTTTCCGTAAATCGTGGCTAATTCCCCCGATCAGGCCCGCGCGGCCTCTGTCTGACCCAAATCACTGCAAGCGCCGCTATTATCAAAGCAGCCGTGAAAGCAGTTACATAGACTGAATTGCGAAGCGTTGCCGGAGCGAACTCGAATGATACCATATGCCGGCCCGGTTGCACCTTGACTGCCCGCATTGTGCAGTTGGCCTTTGACACCTCAACTTCGTTTCCATCAACATAGGCTTTCCAGCCCGGATAGTAGTTATCGCTCAGGACAAGCAAAGCCTCGCCTTGAGTCTCGCAATCTATCACCACTCGATTGCGCCTGTCCTCGATGATTATTGCGCTGCCGATCCCTTCCCCAAGCCGTTGTCGAGCCTCCCTGCCTGTCTCAGCGACGACCGTAGACAGGGGATCGAAACCCGCCCCCTTTAGTGATTCAAGCGCCTCGCGCTGATCTCGAACTTCTATCACATCTCCGACGAGAAATGCTCTTGGGAGCGCGCTCTTCTTTTCGTACAACGAGACGCCCTCGGCTTTTAAGATCAGCTCTCCGCCATCGGGCGGAGGTTGCGACTCTCCGGTCAGGATATACCTGACATTCAATAGATCGAAGAACCGCGAGTCTGTTTTGTCGAAGACCACGTGGCTCAAATAGGGCTGCGGCTCTATCAAAGAAGCATAATCCCGATACCATCGGGGAAACTGCTGGTTCTTTCCCGCAACTGCCGGGATGCGATAAGGCAAGAGAGTATTTGGCGGCGCAATTATCTTCGACTCTTCCGCCCCCGTGGCGACTCGCCGGTTTGTATCGAGGTCTGATGGCGCTACAAGCACGCGGCCCGGCGGAAGCGACCTGAGCCGCTCGGTTATCAATGTTGATGGAAAGACTCGCGCGCTATCAAATGTCGGGTTGAACTGCGTGGTGACCCAGTAAAGATCGACGCCGATCATCAACATAAGCCCCGTTAGAAATGCGCCCCGAGTGAGACTGCCCCGTGCGTATCCCCTCAAGAGGTAGAGAAGAATGATGAGCAGCAGAAATGGAAAGACAATATCGAATTGAGGAGGGGTAAACTGCTCTGAGAGAACGCTCGCCGCGCGCCTGAGCCAGGCGGCCTTTCCCGTACCAGTGTCGTTATAGGCAATCCCGGTCAATCTGATCACATACGACGAAGCAATCGCGGTCGCTACGAGAATTGCTGTCAATATGACAAACCTCTTCGCGAGGTATGCAAATCTCTCAAGAGTCTCTTTCTCAGATTCCAGAAGCAGCTTCAATCCAAATCCGACCAGCACTGAGACGGCAAAGATAAAGAGCACGCCCGCGCGGACCGTGACCCTTATTACCTGAAGCACCGGAATAAACCGGGTTATATGCACATAGATCGGCGCAGCCGTCATTATTAACAACGAGACCAGGGCAAGTATCAGAAAGAACGCCGCGCGATCATGAATCGCGTTTACGCCACTGGCCGAGCCCCTTCTCTTCAGCCAGTAGATACAATATGCGAGTGGGGCCAGCGCGGCGATCCCTATATAAAGTATGTGGTCGTGCGATACATTGAGCGCAGTAAAGAGCGTCAATGTGCGAACATCATCAGCCGACCCGAACAGATTGGGAAAGACCATCGTCGCCAGATACCACGGCGGCAGATAGATGTAGCCGATCTCGGTAGGGACTATTCGCCGGTTCGAATAGCCCAGCATCTCCATCACCGGCAGCCATTGCGTGGCAGCCAGCCCAAAGCCTGCGAGTATAGTTGTGGCGGCTAATGCGATTGTCTTTCGACCAGGCGAGCGGCGCGTGCTGTTTTTTTCAGACCGTATCTTTTTAAACCCGAGGTACAGGTAGTAAAGAACTATCGCGCCCACAAAATAGATCTGGTTCTGCATCCACCCGCAAAAGAACTGCGCAGCGAGCAGGACGCCTGCGAGAATAGCCCATCTATAACTTTCGCGTGTCGCCGCCCTGTCGACCGAGAGCAGGATGAGCGGGAGCCACATCATACCGCCCCACCATCCTAACCCCGACAGATGCAGCATGGAATGAGCCGAGAATGAAAGCACTAATGAGCCGGCGAGCCCGCCCGCCGGGCCTGCCCCGATCCCGACAAGAAAGATGTACATAAACACGGCAGCAAGAAACAGCTCGGTTATCCTTGCAAGTGAATATCCGGTCGGCATCTTGAAAAACTTGTAGACCAATAAAAAGGGCGAGAATATCCTGGTCACACCGTCTGCGTATATGGGGTGTCCCGTCATAGTGTACGGGTTCCATAACGGAAGCTCGCCATCACTATAGGATGCTACAACGAAGTATTCGCGGGTTATATAGGTGTCGGTCAGGTCGCGGCGATTATAAGGGTAATCCGACCTTTCGCCCGCATAATAGCCCCAGGGGAGCTGGTTATCGAGCGTGCGCACATCGATTATAGTCTCGCCTAAGAAGATGACCTGCCAGAAGACCGCTACGAACGCGAATGCAATTATTCCGATATTGATAAGATGAGCGCGAGCCCCGCGCCGATAAATGCGGCCATCGCCCTCCATCTCAACGGCGCGTACAGGCCCTGCCGGGGCTGTGGTCAACTGCTTCATGCGATCGCCCATCATTCATGAACTGGCTGCTTCAATTCACCGCAGAGTTTCGAGAACGCTTTTCCTCTTCGATCCTCAGCGTCCTCTGCTGTGAATAAGACTCGCTCAGAATTACATATATCCGAGCGCGCGAAGCTTCTCTTCAATCATATCTTCATCAGAATCGCTCAACCTGACGCTCTCAGTCGTGCCGCCCTCTTCGGGCGATTCATATCGCAAAGGGTATTGAGCGAGAAACTCTTCGCCGCAGACCTCTCGAATAACCTGCCCGTCAAGCCCGGAAGGAATCGGTAGCCCCGCAAGGTACATGACTGTGGGCAGCAGATCATAGACCGTGGGGGCTTTCAACTCGCTCACTTTTTTAATGCCCCGACCCCGGCAGATGAGTATTCCTTCCGGCCTGTGATCGCCGCTCCACCAGAACCCTCGTTCGCGAACCTCATCTGGCGGGTCGCCCGCATCGGCTTCAGGGTTCCAGTAGACATATAGGTCGCTCGCCCGTTCAGAGTACGGTCCTGCATAAACCTCTTCGCGTTTCGCTACACGCTCGACGAAAGCGACTCCGCGAGAATCTTTCCAGCCTTTCAAATCTTCTATCAGCGCGGAACAGAACCGGTCGTAGTCTTTCCGCTCGATAATCCCGTACTGATTGCGCCCCTCAAGGTTTATGTTTATAACGTGACGGCCAGCCTCGGTATAAGCAGATGTCCGCTGCCAATCGATTGACGAGTAGAACGAATCCTTCTCGGACGCCTGTATTCGCTTTACTCGCTCGGCGCCGAGGCTCGACTTCACTCTCTCTCTGACTGCCACGGGCAATAGTCTGCGAGCGGCCCTCTTGCCCGCGCCGATCAGTCCGGCCGTCGCAGCCTTCACGCTCCGGCGCGTCATGTAGCCGCGCTCTTCAAGCCATCGGGCGAGATGATAGGAAGCTCCCGTATGGCGGCCCATCCCGTGATCCGAGATCACATACACCTGTGTTTCACTCGATGCGAGACCGACGAGCCGCGCAATTGCCTCGTCGAGAGATTTATAGATCGATAGGAGAGGGTTGCTATCATCTCGATTGAGCTTCCACAGATTGTGGCCTCCCCAGTCGCTCGCGGTATAGACGGTCATAAAGAAATCGACGGGGCGAGTCTCAATCAAGTGCTCGGCGACCGAAGTCTGTGTATCTATCAATCTAAGCCACGCGGAGATGGCCTCATCGAGTTTGCCTTCTCTCATAAGGTCGCCGAGTCCGACGGGAGAGAAGTTGTATTCCGGGAATAGTTTGAATATCTCTTCGCGAAGCCCTGCCGGGCAGAAGGCCCGCTCGTCCAGAGAGGGCGCATCGAGCCCGCTGACCGAGTACCCTCCCGGCGAGCATTCTGCCGGGTAGGTCATCGGGACGTTGAGCAAGCCGGATGATAAGCCGTGACGCGCAAGATGCGTTGTAATGATCTCGGCTGCGCGGTCGCCGCCTTTGAAGAATTGCTGCCGCCCGGTCGCATAATCCCTGTCTGAAAAGACGAAAAGCCCGTGACGACCGGGGTTCAGGCCGGTGAGGATCGATGTCCAGGCCGATGCGCTGTGCATGTTAGGAGTCGAGAGCATCTCGCCAATTGCGCCGTCTCGGATCAATGATTCAAGCGCCGGCAGATGTCCCGCACCGACCCACGGCCTCAAAATGCTCATAGCGGCGGCATCAAGGCCGATGACAAGTATTCTTGGCTTCATACGGCTTCAATTCCATTAAAGCGGCAACGCGCGCTGACCGGCTACTCTATATAGCCGAGCGCGCGAAGCCGCTCTCGTAACGCCGCTTCTTCTGCGGAGTCATAGACGGTCCCGCTCGCGAGCCCGGGGCTTTCGGGCTGGCGATATGAGCTGCCCTGCCTTGAAACTTCCAAAGCATGGTCAAAGCACTCGACCAGCGGGCGGCCGTCCATATCCTGAGTTATTGCGCATCCGAGCGAGGCGAGGGCCGTCGGGCCTACATCGCGCAATTGAGGCTGGCTCGCAAGGCTAGCCCCGCGCTTTACCCCGCGCCCCCACGCGATGAATATTCCATCGCGCGAGTGAGTGCCGGTCGTCGAGTCTGCATCGACTATCGCTCTCCCGTAGCTCGGGCGTTCGTTATAAACGTACTCGTCGCGCGCAGGTATCAAGACAAGGTCGGGCAGCCTGGTAGAATAAATCCCGTTGAATGCTTCTTCACGTCTGAGGACGCGCTCGAAGACCTTCGATCCGGAAGACGGATCGCAGAGCGCGAGAAGCTGAGCGCGGGCCTCTTCGATTACCGAATCATATTCGCGTTCGGGCACGATCCCTGAGCTTTCGCGACCGGCGAGATTCACCCACACTCCCTTGTCTTGAGCGAAGTATGCTCGGGTCCGGCTCCAATCGATCTCGTCAAGAAAGGCGCTGCCGTAGGCTACCTTGCGGTCGAGCACGTTGCCCTCCGCTTTATCGGGAAGTATTCGCCGCGCAACTTTTTCTTTGAGCGATTTGATTCGCGCGGCGCTTTTCCGCGATAGGGGCGATTTGAAAGCGAGCAGACCGGAGATCGAAAGGGCTTCGTTCATGCGAACTTCGAAAAGCTCTGAACAGAAGCCGTGGTCAGAGACTATAAGCATGCGCGTGTCGGGCGGGAGAAGCTCGATCAAACGCCCGATGGCTCGATCCAGTTGCTCATAGGTGCTGTGAATAAACTCGCGGAACTCGCGCGGGGTTTTAGGATCGTGGCGAGGGTGCGAGGGGTCCATATCGGCCCAGAAATCGTGCTGCGCCCGGTCGAGCACTGAAAAGACTACCATCAGAAAATCCCACTCGCCGCGCTGCATCAGGTAACGCGTTACCTGCTCGTGCATCTCAGTGGCGCGTCGAAACTCTTCGGCGCGAGCCTGCTTGTCAGGGTTTCGCCCCGGCTCGATGATGTAATCGGGGATGCGCGAGAGAATGTCAGACTTGAGCGATGAAGGATAAGTAAAATCCGAATGAAGGCCGGGTGTCAGCATGCCCGTCACCATAAGCCCGCTTAGCGGCTCGGGCGGGTAGGTTGTAGGTACGTTGACAACTATGGATCGGCCGCCTCGCTCGGAGAGAATGTCCCAGACTGTGCGCGTCATGATGTCGCGCCCGCTCATCGCGCGAACGCCATAGCTCGACGGATTCTTTATGAAAGGGGAGAAGACGCCGTGCATCCCCTCGCTCGTGCCTGTAGTACAGCTCGACCAGCCGGGGAAGCTGTTCGGCAGTATTGTAGAGCGAAGCGGGGCCGCCGCCCCCTCGCGCATCAGACGGGTGAGGACAGGCAGCCGACCCGACTCCGAGAGAGGCTCGATGATATCGAATGTCGCGCCATCAAGCCCTATGATAACGGTCTTCATTACTCAGTGCTTCTTCTTCTGGTGGTCGCCGTGCGAATGGCTGCCGTCCTTATATCCGCGAAGCTGAGCGTACTTTTCGATCTGCTCTGCGGTCAATATCTGCCGCATCTCAAGGTGCGCTCTGAGATGAACGAATCGCAGCTCGCCCTGTAGCTTCGCTATCTCGTCAGTCACGCTTTTCAGCCTCTCCGCATCGATATGTTTTAAGGCAAACAGATGGTCGAGATGTCTCTCCTTTTCGACTATGACCGCGCCGAGCCGGGTTGCCTCACTGTGCATCCGGTCATACGAGGCTCTCGTTTCCGCTGCCTGCTTATCGGAGAGCTTCAGATCGACTGCGAGGTCGAGGACGTGTTTTGGTCCGGGGTAATGGTTCAGCTCGGCTGCTTTTGCAAGCCCCATCCCCTGCCCTGAGAGATAAGCGGTTATATCTTCGCTTGAGAGTGCCTTGATCTGGCGGCCCTCTTCTCCCTTGTATGGGCTGTGCTTATCCTGCGCGCGAGTCGTCGCGACGACAGCAATCATTGCTATCAGGATGCCGATGATTATTCGCATATTCTTCACCTCAATTGAGTAGTCGCATTAGCAAGCAGAAATCAGAGAAAGCCGGATCATCCTCGATTCAGCATAGACCGACCATCCATGCTCGCGGGTTTTGCCAGCTCCATCGCGTCCAGCACTGTGGGGGCAACGTCGGTGATGTGAGGCTTTTCCGCCCTGAGCGCCCCGCGCGGAACGTTGATATAAAAAGTTGCATCATCCTGAGTGTGCATTCCTGTAAAAACTTCGCGGTCCATCAGCTCGGTCTTGTTAACCGCCCCTTTCAGATCGTACCTGTAAACCGGCTGGACGCACAGGTCGGGAGCAAGCTCAAGCTTCGGTCCTGAAAACAGCTCATCTCGTCTGAATACCCGTTTGATTATGGGCTTGCCATCTGCCGAGATTTCACTGATGCCCTGCGCGATCTCTTCGATAAGTCTTTGAGCATCGCGTATGTCGACTGTGCCTGCGGGGTACTTCCCTTTCAAGTTTATATAGACCCGTCCCGGGTCCATTGCAAAGGCTCGCGAGCCTTCGGCGATGTCTTCAATCGAACGCGCATTCTCTTTAAGCTTGAGGTACCCGTTATCGACCAGCCAGCGATTCAAGTAGACCTGGCGGTCTATGCCCGTGAACCCGTGATCGCTCATAATTATCATCGTCTCGTCGGAGATTCGCTCGATGACCTGGCCCAGGAAATTATCGACCCGGCGATAATAATCCTTAAACGCGGAGTGGTACTTGTGGCTCTCGTCCTCGACCGCGTCGAAAAAGAAATGCTGAAGGCGGTCTGTCGAAGTGATAACACCGATAAAGAGGTCCCACGCCTCGTTATCGAACAGGTAGAGGAGGGTATCTACCCTGCGCTCAAGCGTCTTCAGTATGTCTTCCATCAGCGCGTCGTGCGACTCCTGGACCTTGCGCGCATCGACGTCGATTCGATAGTCCATCTCTCGCAGCTTCGGCACAAGCTCAGGCGGGTACGTGGCCTTATTCAAATCTATCGCGACAAAGCCAGAAACGAGAATCCCGTTGAGCGGCTGCGCGGGATAAGTCGAGGGGACGTTGATGACAATTGAGCGGCGGCCCTCGCGACCCGCTACTCCCCAGAGCGTCTCACCGTTTATGTGACGAGAATTCGGGAAGTAAATCTTGTAGCTGTTCGGCTGAAGATCGAGGAACCCATAAATGCCGTGGCGGCCCGGATTCGCGCCCGTCATAAACGATGTCCACGCGACCGATGAGATGTCGGGTATGGAGGTATCCATCTGAAGCAGCGTGCCGCGCCGCGCAAGCTCCGCCATATTGGGCATAGTGCCGTCTTCGATGAACCGGCTCAACAGCGTGTAGGGCGAGCCATCCAGCCCTATGAGCACGACACGCTTCTTCTGTTCTTTCGATCTAAACCTGTCCAATAGTCCCATAGCACAAAAAATCACCGCAGAGGACGCCGCAGGCACGCAGAGGAACAAGCAATAATCCTCTGCGTGCTTCTGCGTCCTCTGCGGTTAAGATTCAAGCTGTTAAACATATCCGAGCGCTTCGAGACGGCGGCGGACCTCCTCGTCATCCTCGTCACTAAAGACAGTCGAGGAGGAGGCTTCAATCAACCCGATCTTTTCCAGCTCTGCGATTATGCGCGCCGCGCTCTGTTCGGGCGTCTCGCGGTCTGTCTCGACAACGACTTCCGGCGAGAGCGGTTCTTCATAGGGGTCATCTATGCCGGTCATGTGCTTTATCTCGCCCGCGAGCGCCTTCTTGTAAAGCCCTTTCACGTCGCGGTCGGCGAGCACGTCGAGGGGACATTTGACATAGACCTCGACAAACGAGCCTATACTTCGGCGCACTTCATCGCGGACCTCTCGATAAGGAGATATAGCAGCCGCGATGACGGCCACATCGTTTCTAACTAGCAGATTGCAGACAAACCCTATGCGCCGGATGTTGGTATCTCTATCCTCTTTCGAGAATCCGAGCCCCTTCGACAGGTTGGTGCGTATGATATCTCCGTCGAGCACCTCGACGCGATGGCCGCGCGTTTTGAGCTCGGCCTCTATCAACCGGGCGAGCGTGGTCTTGCCTGCTCCTGAAAGGCCCGTAAACCAGACGGCGAATCCTTTGAGTTCCATCTTCGCTCCAATAAAAAGAATGCTCGCCGCCTAAATTCTATTAGCAAGGCGGCAATTTATGCAAAGTGGTGACTATACACGAACGATAAGGGTCCCGAAAGGGTGTGGTTGCAATTGAAGGGTTCGACTTGACAGGGCAACTCTTCAAAGTTAATAATCGCGGCGCTCTTCTTGGTTCAATCTACAAGTGTTGAAATCGGGTGCAGACCGTTTCGAGGTCTAGCTACTGAGTCGGGTGCCGGTCTCAGGGCAGGTCTGAAGAGGGGTAATCAGCGAATGGAAAAAAAGCCGGGCGATAACACGGGCGTCAATACAATGACGTTCAGGGGATTATTCCGCATAAAATCGCTTGATACCATACTGAAGGATGCCGAAGAGCCGGAACATCA
>DASTET010000992.1:0-5625 GCA_035709445.1 Blastocatellia bacterium
GAAGCCAGAAGCCAGAAGCCAGAAGCCAGAAGATAAGCGGAAACTTCTGGCTTCTGGCTCCTGGCTTCTGGCTTCTGGGGAGTTTTCAATGTCATTTGGTTTGCCGCTAAGCGAAGACGAGGAGCGCCTGACTTATGGCGATTACCTGAAGGTCGGCGAATTGACCTCGCTTCAGAACATGCTCTCGGACCCGCCGCATCACGACGAGATGCTGTTTATAATCATTCATCAGGTCTATGAGCTGTGGTTCAAGCAACTGTTGCACGAGCTTGACACCATAATCGACCGGCTAAACCGGGACGAGCCGCTCAAGGCGAATCGCCTGCTCCGCAGGTGTATAGAGATTCAGCGCGTGCTCGTAAATCAGGTCGCCGTGCTTGAGACCATGACGCCAATGGATTTCCTCGCATTTCGAGATCACCTGCTGCCCGCGAGCGGGTTCCAATCCTGGCAGTTCCGCGAGATGGAGTATGTGTCGGGGCTGAAGGAGCGAGGCTATATGAAGAACTACCCGGAGGGGTCAGAGGAGCGCGCAAGGCTCGAAGCACGGCTCAAACAGCCTTCGCTCGGCGATGCATATTATGATCTGCTGCGGAGGCGCGGCTTCAACCTGCCGGAGGGCGCCGAAGGTGAGGCTCACGAGACTCGCGTCAGAGAGCTTCTGAGAATCTACGAAGAGGCCGAGCGGCATTATGATCTGTTCCTGTTGACCGAGAACCTTATCGAGTACGACGAGATGTTTTCGATGTGGCGGCTGCGCCATATCAAGATGGTCGAGCGTATGATAGGGAGCAAGACGGGGACGGGAGGGAGCGAGGGCGCGACCTATCTGAAGACGACCGTCGAGCGGCGCTTCTTCCCCGAGCTATGGGAGTTGCGAACATATCTGAGCAAGAGGACCGGCTACCCTGGTGGCGGCACGGGCGATACCTCACTATGAGAGGAGAAGACTATGGATGAGCTTTTGAAGTGGAGAGAAGAGTTCCCGATACTCGATAACACCGTTTATATGATCTCTCATTCGCTCGGGGCGATGCCGCGCCGCACGCGCGACCGTCTGCAAGAGTACGCCGACCTCTGGGCCACGCGAGGCATTCGCGCATGGGCCGAAGGGTGGTGGCAGATGCCTATGACGGCCGGCGATTTGATCGGCAAGATGATCGGGGCCGGTCCGGGCGAAGTCGTCATGCACCAGAACGTCTCTATATGCCAGTCGATCATCAACTCCTGCTTCGACTGGCGCGGCAAGCGCAACAAGATAGTATCTGAGAACCTGAATTTCACGACGAATATCTACATTTATCATGCTCTCGAACGCGAAGGCGCACGCTTTGTCACCGTAGACAGCGAAGACGGGATAACGATACCGCTCGACCGCATGCTCGAAGCCATCGACGAAGAGACGCAGCTCGTCTCGGTCTCTCATGTGATCTTCAGAAGCTCGTTCATACAGGACCTCAAGGCCATAACCGAGCGCGCGCACGAAGTCGGCGCGATGGTGGTCGCAGACATTTATCAATCCGCCGGGACCGTGCCGCTTAATGTGCGCGAGCTTGGCGTGGACTTTGCGACGGGCGGGTCGGTCAAGTGGCTGTGCGGCGGGCCGGGCGCGGGATACCTCTACGTGCGGCGCGACCTCTGGTCGCAGCTTGAGCCGAGGCTGACCGGCTGGGTCGCGCACAAGAACCCTTTCGCGTTCGAGATAGGCCCGGTCGATTACGCGGAGGACATCTTCCGCTTCGCGCACGGGTCGCCCGCTGTCCCTGCGATCTATGCGGCCATCTCCGGTTACGAGATCATAAACGAGATAGGGGTCGAAAAGATTCGCGAGAAATCGATTCGACAGACGACCAGACTTCTTGAGCTGGCCGAAGAGGCGGGTTTTCGCGTCAACTCGCCCGGAGATGCGAGCCAGCGCGGCGGGACCGTTGTCATAGATGTGCCGCACGGGCAGCAGGTCACTCAGGAGCTGCTCAGAAGGGATTTCCTCGTCGATTACCGTCCGGGCGCGGGCATACGAGTCGCGCCGCACTTCTACACCAGGGACGAAGAGCTGGAGCTTACGGTAAACGAGATCAAAAAGATTCTTGAGACGAAAGCCTACGAGCAACACGGCGCAGCCATAGCGCATTGACAATGAGGTCGCAGGGGAGGGCTTTTGACGACGCAAAAAGTAGAGCTGAAGCGCGACCTGACACGAATTGAAAGTTATGCGACGATCATCGGGATGCTTGTCGGCTCAGGCATCTTCGTTGTTACCGGCGAAGCCGGAGCGATAGCCGGTCCCTCGGTCCCTCTCGCCTATCTCGCGCTCGCGCCCGTCATACTCACGACCGCCGTGGCCTATTCGGTCTATATGTCGACGCCGCTCGGCATGCGGCCCGGCGGCGCTTATATCCATATCTCGCGGACGATGCAGAGCTACTACGTGGGCTTTATCGCGCTGTGGCTCAAGTGGCTCGCCTACATAGGCGCGCTCGTCATCCTGTCGACATCGCTCGGTCGTTATATGAAGTTCTTTTATCCTGACCTCGACCAGACGCTTGCAGGTATTCTGCCGTTCGGGCAGGCGCTCAAAGAGAGCTACCTGGCGGGGCCGAGCTTCGGAGAGGCGGTCGTGGCGACGGCGGCCCTCCTCTTCTTCTTCATCTTCAACCTTGTGGGAGTGAAGTTTTACGGCTGGCTCCAGACAGCGATGTTCATCGTATTGTGCATTGCGATAGTAATACTCGTTGTGCCGGGCCTGTTCGCGGTCGATATGAATAATTTTTCGCCGCTATTCCCTTACGGGTTCTGGGCGACCTCGACGCCGGGAGGGGAAGTGGGCTTTCTTGCGGCGCTCCCGTCGCTCTTTTTCTCCTATGCCGGTTTCGAGAGCCTTGCGCAGACCGCAGGCGAGACGAAAGAGGCGCGCCGGTCGCTTCCGAGGATCTTTATAAACGGCATATTGATCTCGATGCTCATATTCTTTTCGATGTCGTTCGTGGCCTTTGGAGTAGTGCCGCACGATGAGCTTGCAAGATCGAGCTATGCGATGTCTGACGTGGCCCACCGCTTTCTGCCGCTGTGGGGCAGCGCGGTTGTGACCGTAGGCGCGCTGATGGCTTTTATGACGAGCCTCAACGCCACGCTTTATGTGCCCGCGAGAATACTCTACGTCTTCGGCGACGACCGGATGCTGCCGCAGTCGCTTGCGCGAGTCAGCGCGCGTTTTCGCACGCCCTGGGTGAGCCTGGTGGTCAACGTCGCGGTTGCGCTTCTGCTTTTGTGGACCAAGAGCTTCGGGTACGTGCTAAACATCGCGCTGGTGGCGATGTTCTTGCTGTATGGCCTGCACAGCGCCTCGCTCGTGGCCCTGCCGTTTATAAGGCCCGCGCTTTACCAGAAAGCCGAAGTGCGTCTGCGCCCGAGTGTGCTCGTCGTGCTTGGAACGGTCTCGTTTTTATCTATGGGCTATCTGGCGGTGGTCACGATTGCCCGCGACATAGCGAGACAGCGGGCCGACCCCGGCGGGATCGCATTATGGCAACTCCTGCTTTTGTGGGTGATAGTAGGCACTGTGCTTTACTTGATAGGGCGGTGGGAAGGCCGCCGCAGCGGGTTCGACTACAAGCGGCAGCTTACAAGGGAGTGGATGGAAGAAGAGCACGCGGCCTCCGGCAATGCATGAGTCCGGAGAATGGACAGGATTAACAGGATTCAACGCTTTTATCTATCCTGTTAATCCTGTCTATTTCTTTCGGCGGCTGGTTGAAGGCGGTGGCGCGCGTGTGTTAGCTTATGTCGCCGGAATTTTTGTTACCCGCGTGTATCGAACGACTCCGGAGGGTTGAATGCAGACCTCCTCTACCCACGAGATAACCCAACTGCTCCTCGCCTGGAACAACGGGGATTCACTTGCTCTGGAAAAGCTCGTCCCTCTGGTCCACACCGAGCTTCGCCGCATTGCTCGCCGCCACATGGCCGCAGAGCGGCCCGGCCATATACTCCAGACCTCGGCGCTCGTCAACGAAGCTTACATCCGGCTCATAGACTGGAAGGATGTCGAGTGGCAAAACCGCGCGCATTTCTTCGGGCTTGCGGCCCGCATCATGCGAAACATCCTCGTAGATTTCGCCCGAGCCTGGGGCCGGGAGAAACGGGGAGGCGACAGGTTGAGAGTCTCGCTATCGGGAGCAGACAGGATCGCCAGGGAGCGGAGCGCCGACCTTGTTGCGCTCGACGAGGCGTTGCAAGCATTGGAGAAGCTCAACGAGAGACAGGCTAAGGTGGTGGAGCTGAGGTTCTTCGGCGGGCTGAGCCTGGAAGAGACAGCCGAGGCGCTCAAGGTATCAGTCGGGACGGTTAAGCGGGACTGGAGCTTTGCCGAAGCGTGGCTATATAAAGAGCTGAGCGAGGGAACTGGAGATGACGCCTGAACGTCACCGGCAACTTGGAGACCTCTACCACGAGGCACTGGAGCGAGAGCCTCAAGCTCGCGCGGCCTTTCTGCGAGAGGCTTGCAACGGAGATGAAGAGTTGCGCCGAGAGGTAGAGTCGCTTCTTCGCGCGCACGATGAGGTCGGCAATTACTTCGCCTCGCCCGCCCTTGAGCTCGCCGCGGGGCTTGTCGCTAAACAAGAGAATCTATCGCTGATGGGTCAAAGCCTGTCGCATTACCGGGTGCTAAGGTTGATCGGGGCGGGCGCGATGGGCGAAGTCTACCTGGCAGAAGACACACGGCTCGGGCGCAAGGTGGCGCTGAAGCTGCTGCCGAAAGAATTCACACAGGATCAGGAGCGCGTACGGCGGTTCGACAAAGAGGCGAGAGCAGTTTCGGCGCTCAACCACCCGAACATCGTGGCCATCTATGAGGTCGGGCAGATAGACCGGCGCCACTTCATTGCCATCGAGTACATCGAAGGAGAGACACTGCGCGGGCGATTGAACAGAGGACCGATCGAGCTCAGCGAGGCGCTCGAGATAGGAGCGCAAATGGCGAGCGCGCTTGAGGCCGCGCACGAAGCAGGGATCGTGCATCGAGACATCAAGCCGGAAAACATCATGCTGCGCCCCGATGGCTATGTCAAAGTCCTGGACTTCGGCCTGGCGAAGCTGACAAAACGCGGGGTGAATTCGGGTGACAATGAAAGAGAAACGAGGGCCGGGGTCACGACCCTGGCGGGGACGGTTCTGGGCACGCCTCGCTATATGTCGCCGGAGCAGGCACGCGGACTGGCTGTAGATGCGCGCACCGACATCTTCAGCCTTGGGGTAATATTGTATGAGATGGCGGCCGGGCGAACACCGTTTGGCGGCGCGACGACCAGCGATGTGATCGCAGCTATTTTGAAGGATGAGCCGCCGCCGCTCGTAGAAGCGCCGGAAGAGCTTGAGCAGGTCATCAGAAAAGCCCTGGCTAAAGAGCGGGATGCCCGCTATTCAAGCGCCGCGGATTTGGCTGCTGAGCTTAAACGGCTCAAGGAAGGGATAGAACTGGACGCAAAGCTGGGGCGCATGGCTCCGGTCAGACCGCGCGGGGAAAAGTCAGCGACGGGGGCGACCGGAGCGGCGACGAGCCCGATTGAGACAGAGACACTCCCGGTCAGCGAGGGCAAACGCCGCAGGCGGAGCATCATACCGGCG
>DASTET010000993.1:0-6353 GCA_035709445.1 Blastocatellia bacterium
ACATGCGGCGGCCTCTGATGAACTACTGGACCACGCGCGAAGGGGCCGATTTCACAACCCCGGTCGGCTCTATCTATGGCCCGAAGGCCATGATCATCAATGAGTATGCGGGGTCTGGCGGCGACCTGATGCCGTGGCTCTTCCGCAAAGCAGGCATAGGCCCGCTCATAGGAAAGCGGACGTGGGGCGGGCTCGTTGGAATATACGATTACCCGCAGCTTATCGACGGCGGGCAGGTGACGGCCCCGAGAGTCGCCTTCTATAACCTCAGCGGCGAATGGGAGGTTGAAAACCACGGCGTCGCGCCTGACATGGAAGTGGAGTACGACCCCGCGTTGTGGAGAAAGGGGCGAGACCCGCAGCTTGAGAAGGCCGTCGAGGTAGTGATGGAGGCGCTCAGAAAGAACCCGCTGCCGCGTCACAAGAAACCGGCTTATCCCAATTATCACAACGGGCGAAACACCGCGAAGCCTCAGCCCGGCAGGTAACGCGGGCGTCGGAATAACCGCAGAGGGACGCAGAGGAATAAACGATCCTCTGCGTTCCTGCGGCGTTCTCTGCGATGAATACTTTCTTCCTCACTGGCCCTCCTCGATAATTCAACCATTTGAATCGACTTGCGCCGACCGGCGAGCAGGTAAATACTTGTGCATTCTCCTCTCCGGCTTGTGCGTAATTGGATTAATAGAAAGCCGTGTTCGCAGATGGGGCTTATGAGATCAATTACATCAAGCGTCTTCAGCCTGTTCATACTATTCTCAATGCCTGGCGCAGCCCCGGCCTTCGGCCAGGAGTCGCGCATAAGGCTCGACGGAATCGACAGGCTCGCCGCGCAGGCGACCGAGGCGATAGATATCAACGTCGATGGCGCGTTACTGAAGCTTGTGGCGACAGTCCTGCCGGGCACGAAGGTTTCGAGCGCCGCAAAGATCAAAGAGCTTATAAGCGGAATAGATGGTATATACATAAGGAGACTCGAATTCGATAAAGAGGGCGGTTACAGGACCGAAGACGTGGAAATGATACGGGCGCAGGTCCGCCCGCCCGCATGGACTAGAGTCGTGGGCGTACGCGCTGGCAGAGGCCGCAATCATGTAGAGGCCTACGTCAAGAGCGAAGGCAATAATATTACAGGAGTCACCATAATCAGCGCCGAGCCGAGGGAGCTGGTCGTCGCGAATGTCACAGGCATAATCGATATAGATAAGCTCGCGGAACTCTTCAGAGAGATCGATCTTCCGTGGCTTGAGTGGACCGAGCCGCGAAAAAGAGAAAAGGAGTAGCTGGCGATGCGAAAACCCATCTGCGCTCGAACCCTGGCCGTTGCCCTCCTGGTGCTGCTCTCGGCTTCAGCCGCCGCAGCCTCCGACAAAGATTTCAAGATGATCGTGAAGAAGATCGAATCGAGCTACAACGCTCGACAGAGAAAAATCCCTTTTCTCGGCTTCGCAGGCTTCCTCGTAAAGATCGTAAAGCCCGCAGGGGTCAAAGAGTTCAAGCTCGCCATATTCGACGAACAGGACTTCTCGCCCGGCCCGCACGACCATGAATTTCAGAGGGCTATTGAAGGCTCATTTAAGGATAAATGGCTGCCCATCGTTCGATCTAATATCCGCGCCGAGGGCAGCCGTGCTTACATATACTCTCAGCCAGCAGGAAAGGACATAGAACTGCTCAGCGTAACCTTCGCACGGCGACAGGCCATCGTCGTGCAGGCGAAAGTCGATCCGAACTCGCTGATGAGGTTTCTCGAAAACCCGCAAATAATGGGCATATCGCTGGCCGACAGCTTCAAAGGCGATAGCGTTTTTGCGGGTAACATCTCAGGCGGGACATCTCCGTCTGCCTCCGGCTCTTCTATCGACTCTCTGGAAGGCACATCTCCAGATCATATAGATTCGAGAAACGCGAGGGAGAAGCCTGCGCTTCGAGTCAGATCGAAAGGCGACGACTCGGAGCTTGAGCCCGCAGCCGTAAGCGACGCGCGGTCAGCCGTCCCCGAAAAGGATGTCATAAAACTCGAAGCCCGCCTCGTAAATCTCAACGTCAAGGTCACCGACAGCACGGGAAACCCGCTGGGCGATCTGAGAAAAGAAGATTTCACCATTCTCGAAGACGGGGTCGAACAGGAGATCGCCTACTTCGAGCCTGTGACCGCCCCCATAAACCTTGTTCTGCTGCTCGACCTGAGCGGGAGCACCAAGGACAAGAGAAAGACGATGATCGATGCGGCGAAGAAATTCATCGACTCGCTCGGCAAGGAGGACCGTATCGCGGTCGCGGCCTTTACCAGAGAATTCAAGCTGCTCTCCGATTTCACGACGGACCGCAAGCTTCTCAAGAAGCGCGTCGAGGATATAAGTAAGATTCGCGGAGGGACGGCATATTACGACGCGATGTGGACTACGCTCGATCTGCTGGGACGAGTCACCGAAGCGCGCAAAGCGATAGTGGTCCTCACGGACGGCGTCGATAACTCGATAGTCCGGTACGGGTACGCGCCGACAAATCGCACCTTCGAAGAGCTGCTCGCGCGGGTATCCGAGGAAGAAGCCACAATCTATCCCATATACTTCAACACCGACGAATGGAGACCGCCGAAATTCGCTAAGGGCGATGATCCGGTCGCGGCTGCGATCCTGGCCCGCCGCTACGAAGAGCGAATGCGGCCCAACCTTATCGCCCGCCAACAGATAGAAACGCTCGCCGACCTGACCGCAGGCGTTGTCATCGATGCCGAAAATGAAAAGAACCTCGATGCGGCATATGAACGAGTGACGAGGGAGCTCAAAACGCTCTACAGCCTGGGCTATGCGCCCAGGAACCTGAAGAACAACGGGCAGTTTCGCAAGATAAGCTTAGAGGTCAATCGCCAGGGTGTGAAGGCCAGGACCCGGCGCGGCTATTACGCGAGATGATCGAATCTCTACACCTGCCTGACTATGTAGGACCATATTCAACCACAGAGGACACCGCAGGGTCACAGAGGAATAATGATTCTCCTCTGTGTTCCTGCGGTGTCCTCTGTGGTTTCAATGAAGGACCTGAGATCTATTATTCCTCCGCGGTTAATATTCTCCCTTTCTTGTTGTAGGATAGGGCTATGACCTCAGAACCAGTGACTGAACCGGCAGACGAGAAGGAGCGAGCCGAAGATAGACGGGAAGAGCGGATATTTCTTGAGGGGCCACGGTCGCGCAAGTCGGAGCTGATGACCGTGATCCGAATAATGCGCGAATTCATTAGAGGGTTCCGCGTGCTCCATTTTGTCGGGCCGTGCGTGACGGTTTTCGGGTCGGCCCGCTTCAAGGAAGACCATCGGTATTACGAGCTGGCGCGCGACGTTGGGCGGCGGCTGAGCGAGATAGGCTTCACCGTCATGACGGGCGGCGGCCCCGGCATCATGGAAGCAGCCAACCGGGGCGCTAAAGACGCCGGGGGCTACTCGATAGGCTGCAACATAATCCTCCCGCACGAGCAGAAACCGAACCCTTATCTCGACACCTGGCTGGAGTTTCGCTACTTCTTCGTGCGAAAGGTCATGCTCATCAAATACTCTTATGCGTTCGTGGTCCTGCCGGGCGGGGTCGGCACCATGGACGAGCTATTTGAGGCCGTGACGCTGATCCAGACGCGCAAGATCAAGGGCTTCCCGGTCGTCCTCATGTGCAGGGAGTACTACGCCCCGCTTATCGATTTTCTCAAGCAGATGGTTGTGGCAGGCACGATAGACGCCAGGGATCTAAATCTGGTGCTTGTGACGGACTCAGTCGAAGAGGCCATCTCTCACATCCAAAAAGTTGCCGTGGAGCAATTCGGGCTCAAGCGAGTTCCCAGACGTTCCAGGCTGCTGCGGGAAGAGGTACTGGTTCCGGAAGATCGGAAGCAAGAGCTGCTGCGGGGCTAGCGATCAACGCCCGATTCAGTCGGGCTCGGATGTGCTGTCTTCGTAGACATAAACCCACATCCCGATGTCCGCCATCTGGTTGAATTCCTTCGATGCAAATATCGGGATGCGAACGCACCCGTGGCTGGCCGGTCGAGCAGGCACAGACGGCGAGCCGTGGATAGCAATGCCGCTCAAGTAATAGACCGGATTGTATAGGAGGCCGAGCGGGCTCTTGCGCAACCCCTCGATCTTTCTGTGCACCTTGAAGCGACCCGTGGGAGTGATGGCGCGGCGCGTCCACCCCTCGGAAGTGAACTCCTCGCCATTGCCTGATGAGATAGGCAGTACCTTCGAGACGAGGCCCTCTTCGTCAACCACAAAGAGGATCTGTCGCGTCAGGTCGATTTCGATGTGCGCCTCGCCGCCCTCGCGGGCTTCGGGTCGTCTTGCCGCGCGAAGCGCCTCAAGCTCGTTTCTGGTGAGCCGCCCGGTCGGGGTTCTTCCCTCGACCTTCTGAAAAGCTATCAGCGCGTGGCGCGTGGCTTCATCCATACGCCCATCGATGGGGCCGCCCCAGTATCCTAGGTTGCTCAGCAACTGTTCGGCCTCCTTAATATCCTTGCGGGTTATAGGTTGCTTTTTCGGCCTGGCTTTCCTCGCGTTTGCGCTCTTAGAGAGATTCGAAGACTTTTGCGCAAAAGCGGGACTGCTCGTAAGCGGCCATAGCAAAAAGACTGCGAGCGCCGTCGCCGTCGCACACTTCAACCGGTCAATTCGTTTTTCTTTTCGGCCTTTTTGCATCTTCAACTATCACAAAATAGCAAACCGAGGGCCGCTCATAAAACCCGCATATTTCTCTAAGAGTCGATTCGGGCAACTGAAACCGTACACTCAGAGTCTTTCCGGTTGGGAAACATTACAGATGTTATCGTCTGTCGGCGCGGGCGCGGCGCGCGTTGTCGGCAAGCATTCGCGCCTGATCCAGCGACTCGATGGCCTTTTTAAGCTGGATATCTTCGGAGAGGTAGGTCTGTTCGCCTGCTTCGGGGCCGTAAGCGGCAGTGATGATCTCGCGGCGCATCCAGTTCTGGATGTAGGACAGGTTTGAATTGAACTGCTCTTCGGTAACATTGAAGTGCGGCTTTGCAGATATGTACTGCCGGAACGCGGCCAGAAGCTGTTCGGTTATCGGGTAGCGGTTGATGTCTTCCGCAGAAACCTCTTTACGGGTCTGGGTCTCTATAACCTTGTACTCGCGAAAACCCACGACCTGACCCGCGACAAGCTGGCGCACAAAGTCGAAGATGCCGTAGAGCAACTTCCCACGCAGCACGCCCGATTCGGTCGACTTCACTTCTATATCGGGAGCTATCCCCCCGCCGCCATAGACCGTGCGTCCACCATCGGTGAAGACCGCATCCCCGCGAGGGGTCGAGGCCGCAGACTGTCCTTCTTCGTTGCGTTTCAGATAATAGTCATAAAAAGAGATGCTCGAATAATCGCGTTGAATGGATCGTCCGGTCGGGGTGTAATACTTTGCCACGGTGAGCGTAAGGCCCGCCCCGCCCCATATCTTGTTGACGCTCTGCACAAGCCCCTTGCCAAAGCTGTTCTCGCCTACGATCAGGGCGCGGTCGTGATCCTGAAGCGCGCCCGCAACGACTTCCGACGCCGAGGCGGAGCGGCGATTTATCAATATGATCATAGGCATGGTTTCGGGCAGATTGTTTTCGGGGACCTCATAGACTCTGGGTGTGTAACGGTCCTCTCGCCCGCGCACCTCGACTATCTTCTCGCCGGGTGGGAGGAACCTCTGCGCGACCTCTACCGCCTGATCGAGCAGTCCGCCGGGGTTGCCGCGCAGGTCGAGTATCAGCTGTCTCATCCCTTCCTGCTTGAGCCGGGTCAGCGCCGCATTAAGCTCTTCATCGGTCTTGCTTGAAAACCCGCCCGTAAGCGCGATGTAGCCTATGCCCCCCTGCCTCAACATAAAAGCATTGCGAACGGTGGGAAGCCTGACCTCATCGCGGCGTATGTTAACCGCTATGGGATCGAGCACGCCCGCGCGCTCGACTACAAGCTCGACCGATTCGCCCTTCTCGCCCCTCACGCGGTGCATGACCTGTTCCGTGGACCAGTCTTTTACATTCTGACCGTCTATCGAGATTATAGCGTCGCCGTACCGCAATCCCGCTTTGTGGCCGGGAGCGCCGGGAGTAGCCGAGATTATATAGACGCGGTCGTAACGGCGGACTATCGTGACCCCTATTCCATAGATTCGGCTGTTGGTCTCCGTCTGTAGCTCGTCGAACTGTGTCTTTGTAAAGAAGGAAGAATGAGGGTCGAGCTGATGCAGCATTCCCTGTATGGATGACTGTCCGAGCCGTTCGAGGTCGGCCTTCCCCGCATAGTTCTCCTGAACCATGTCGAGAGCTTCATCGAAGCCGAAGCTGCGATGGTCGGG
>DASTET010000994.1:0-7351 GCA_035709445.1 Blastocatellia bacterium
CGTTTTTCGAGCGGCTACTCTTTCACGGCAAGCTACACCTACGGGCATGCGATTGATGACGTGTCGGATATCTTCCCGATAGCCGGGGCGCCCGTAGTCGCCCAGAACTCTTTCAACTATATTCTTGAGCGGGCCAGCGCGAATTATGACGTGCGACACCGGTTCGCCGGGTCCTTCATCTGGGACCTTCCTTTTTATAGGGGCTCGACGGGCGGAACAGCGGCGCTGCTCGGCGGGTGGCAGATCGCTTCGATCATACAGGCCCACACGGGGCAGCCTTTTACGCTCAACATCCCTTTAGATGCGAACCTCGACGGCAACCTCACCGACCGGCCATCGACCACGGACGGCCTTGTCTTCTTCGAGGGGCACGGCAGGCAGCGGGTCGCGCTAGTGCCTGGCCGCCAGGTGACAGACTTCATCTCGCTCGGCGAGGACGGCGCGGTCGGACGAAACACGGTCCGGGGCGACGGCTTCGTAAACTGGGACGTGGCGTTTAATAAAGGCTTCAGGTTTACCGAAAGCCAGGAGCTGGAGTTCCGGGCGGAGTTTTTTAATATTTTGAACCGGGCGAATTTCGGGCTGCCGATTCGCACGATAGGCAACCCCGGATTCGGTTCGGCGGTTGAGACCGTGACACCGGCGCGGAGGATTCAATTCGCGCTCAAGTATATCTTCTGAATAAGAATAACCGCAGAGGAACTCAGAGAATCGGTTATTCCTCTGCGTTCGTGCGGCGTCCTCTGCGGTTTCGTCCCATTTCGAAATACAGGACGATGAGTTTACTCGGACAGATTCTTGGATCGCTTGAGTCGCCGGTCGAGCGAAGGTTGTTCGCTGAATATGGCGCAGTCTTCCTGACGAAAGCGACTCCGCCACCCGTCGTCATATTCAACGACCGGGAGGAGGTCGAGCGGTTTCAGGCGACCCTCGATGTCGAGCGGGCGCTTATAGGCGAGCACGAGATAGAGCTACAGCGTGAGGCGATGAAATCTCTGCTCGCCGGTCGAAGCGAGATGGAATCTCGCGGAGGCGCGATCACGGCGCGGGCCGCCGATGCGGGACGCCGCTCGTATGATGATACCGTTGCGCTGTGGACTCGAAACGTCACACGCGGGCTTGAGCACTGGCAACAGGAGGGAATGCTTACGCCGGAACGTGCCGAACAGATAATAGGCATCTCTCCTATAGATCAGGTCGGCGTAATTCTCGATATGGAAGAATCCGAGCATCTCTATTTCGGGACCTATTTCGATAGATCGATCCTTTACTCTGTAGCCGCGCCCGGCGCTTCACAACATCTCTCGCTGCTCGCATTCGATGTTGCTGAGTTCGAAGATGAGACGGTCGAGCAAGTCCTCGGTAACTTCGGATGGTTCAGAACGGTCGTAAGCGATTTTCCTCACTTCACCTATCTTGGTTACAGGCCGGAGGAGCTGGCGGGGATAGGATTGAAGCCAGTTACGCGGTCTTATAAGGACCGCGATTATATATTTCGAGTCCCGGACCTTTAATCTCACTCCAATTCTTCGGATCAAGACCTCTAAAACTGCCGTTTGAGCCATCTTGTCTCACTTATGTCGTGGGAATGTGCATCACTTGTGTTCGGGTAGGGCGGGAAAGCGCGAGCATACGGGAACCGATTACTCGGAGGCTTTGTGTTTGTGGAAGTTAGCGTGGTGATTGAAAAAAACTTTGCCTGTTTCCTGTATATGGCACAGGGGTTGTTTAGGTAATAGACGAGTTCGGATATTAATCTCGAACACTCACAAGCGTCCACAGCTCACACGCTCATTTAACTTATGAATATTTTACCTTGGCGTGGCGCAGCAAGACGATTGTGAGAAGAGGGGGCCTTTTTGGCCCCCTCTTCCATTTAATGGCATCTCTCAGACGACACCGGCCAGCGCCTGGCCTCAAAAACCAATTCTTGTTTCTTCATTACATGAAAAAGGATTGTTCCGCTCAGCAACAAAACAGGTGTAAAATTTCTAGGGCGGTAGACAGAAACAGTCGAGGAAGACCAGATGGCCGGGTTGGTGGGAGATAACGGAAAGATACTTGTAATCGAAGATAACAGGGATTCGCGTGACATCCTCTCGAAGCTTCTACGAATGAGCGGGTATGACGTATTATCCGCATCGGATGGCGAATCGGGGTATGAGGCTGCGTCGAGTTTCCAACCTGATCTGATTATCACCGACATCAATATGCCGAGGATGGATGGGATCGAGTTTGTCAGGCGAATCCGGGCAAGCGATCTGCTCGGCAAGATTCCTGTGCTTGTAGTTACGGCTTTTGGTTCTACTGCCGCGCGCGAGGCGGTCGAGGCGGGGGCGGATGCCTCGGCAGAGAAGCCTTTCGACTTCGACCGATTTCTTATCACGGTCAAAGATTTGATCTCGCGCAGACCCGGCGCAAGGCAGCTCGCCTAAACCCGCCCGCCGTTCTCCTGTCTGTTCAATCCGATCAGTCGTTAGGTATAGAGTGTCTGGCCTGGACGCGGTCGAGCACCGTGTAAAGTAGCGGATTTGCTTTTTCGTCTCCGCGTTTCACCGAACCTGCATCGACGGTGAGGTGGCCGGTCAGGCTTTTTATCGTTATAAAGAACTGGCTCGTGTTGCGCAGTTTTGCAACATCGACTATGAAGGAAGGCTCTTTCTTGTCATAGAACCGGGTGATAATCGGTTTCGTCGTCCCCACAGACTCGCCCGTCTGAGCGAACTTCTTGGCCTCTATAAGGATTGCTTCGAAAATACTTAACTGGCCATCGGCGTATGAATCGGATACGTGGCGACCGTCATGGTCGGTCAGCACGAGACTAAAGCGACCGGGAATCTCCGAGATTGGAGCGATATAAAAGACTGGCCCCGACGGTGGCCTGACCGCCTTTTTTTCAATCTCGATCAGTTCCTCCGGCGTAAGCTCCTTGCTTTTGGGCTTATTTTTGACCTGGCCCGACGATAGACCGGGCATAATTGAGAAGATCAAAATTAATAGGATCCACTGAAAAAAAGCTCTACGCATCATACTCTTCCTTACTGCTTTACGGGTTGCTCTCCGATCCTTAAAACGCTGCCGGACACGACCGGTTGCATTTTGAGCCCGGTCTAAAGCTAAACCGTTCGGACAGGCTCTTCTCCCTGCGCGGGAGACAGGGATGTCTCGACGCCCGTTTTCGACTCAATCGTCTCGCCCCCGGGAACGATACGGTCCTTCTCAGGGCTGCCTCGCAATATATAGATGATTGCGCCGGGTATGCTCGTGAAGACAAGCACTCCAAGCCACATAAAAGCGAGCGCCGCCGCCTGAGGCTCGGTAGCCCCTACGGAACCGAACAGAACTATGTATGAGAACTCTCTCCACCCCATCCCGTTGACCGAGACCGGGACCATGCTTATAAGCCCTATGGCGGGGATGAATACCAGATAGGACAACCATCCGATGCTATGTATCTCCACCTGGCTGGCTGGCATAGAATTCGCCGAGAGCTTATTGACGACCACACACCCGTATTGCACGATGACCGACAGGACCAGCGCCAGCACGATCAACCTCCACTGGCCCCGATATGAATTGACCGAGTCGTAAAGGTGCTGGACTCGCTCGTCGGCCTGCTTCATCTTAAATAACATCAGCAGCCGGTGGAGGAGGTTGTAGGTCGGGCGATAGAAAAGCGCCAGGTTCGCCAGCCCGAACACTAGACCTACGAGCCCGAAAACCGGGGCGAGCGGGACTCCTTTAAAGGTCGTCCCATCGATGGTCGAGATGAGGGTCGCCATCAGAAGCAGCGCCGCCATGCCGAGGTTTCTGTCGAAGAAGACCGAGGCCGTAGCCCGGCTGAGCGTGCGCGTCTCTTTGTTCAGGTAGTATATCCTGAAGACGTCCCCGCCTATCCCTGTGGGCATGAAGTTATTAAAAAACATCCCCAGCAGGTAAAAAGAGAGCAGCTTGAAATAAGAGGCTTTCAATCCGAGCGGCTTGAGCAGTAAGTACCAGCGATAGGCGCTGATGCCCTGAATGAAAAAATATACGCCTACGCCAGCGGCAAAATAGCTGATGTCTGCTTCGCGCAGAATCGACCACAGGTGAGCTACATCGATCTTCGTGAATATATAAGCGTACAACCCGACGCTGACGGCGATCTTTAAGGCAGTGATAGCAGTCTTTTTCATTGCAGGCTGCTGGCTCCAACTCGATTACTTACCAATACAACTTGAGCAGGCTCTCTCTTTTCCAGGATGAACCTCAACTTTACTTGAAAGATGGGATTGCTTGCAAGAATATTAGACCCGCCCTGAAGTGATCCCCGGATCGCCTCATAATCCTGCAAAGTCATTATGCAGTATACCTCCTTCTCCGATGTCAATGCGGCCCTGAGCTCATCTTCGTCGTAGTACTCAAAGACGGGCCTCCCCAGATAGAAGACCATGCTCGGCGAAGCGAACCTGTAATAGCCGACCATCGCATCCCGCGAAGCCTCTCGCTTTATCACCTCGCAAAACGGGCGCACAGGCTTGTACCGCTCGAAATCGGGCAGCGCCCAGATCACAAAGACCCAGTTGACAGCGAGAATAGTTACGCCGGTCCAGGAAAGTCCCGCGAAGTTCTTTCCGACAAGCGCAAGTCCCGCCGAGATGAGGCCTCCCGCGAGAGCCAGATAGCCTATCACAGAAGCCCCACCGATCTGATGCCCGGTCGACTCTCGATCAAAAAGGTAAACGACCGCCGCGCCGCCTAGTGAAATGATCAAACCGAGCCCAACCGTCGCCACCCTCGCTGGAAAAGGATCAAGCCCCTTGCGGTCGAGCGCATAGCTTGAGAGGAAACCTCCCACAAGCGCGGACGCCGCCGTATAGACGGGGAGTATGTACAGGTCTTCTTTGTTGCTCGAAAACGAGAAAAAGACGACGATCACCGCAACCCACAATGCAAGAAGCAGCGGGATTCGCGCCTGCCCGCTCAGGCCGTCCCGCTTAATACCAGAGAGCGCGCTCTCTTTACGTCCGAGCGCCCTGCGGGCAAGCATCCAGATTGCAGCGACGAGAAAGAGCGACCACGGAAACAGGTCTCCTATCAGGACCGGTATATAAAAGAGAATGCCGCGACGCGGCCCCCAGACCGGCTCGGTATAGCGAGAGATATTATCCTTCAGGAAGAACGTTTCGATGTACACCCATCCGTGCTCGATGTAGATAGCGATGTACCAGGGCAGGATGATCGCCGCGACGATCAGCGCCCCGACGGGCAGCATCATATGGCGGAGCCTTCCGAGCCCGCGCGTCATAATCAGGTAGAGCAGAAAAACGATTGCCGGGAGCGCAATGGCGACAGGGCCCTTGGTCAGAAAGCCGAGACCGGCGCTCGCGTACATGAGCGCGAGGTACAGCCTGCGTCTTGATGTCTCTCGCTCGGCGAGCACGAAGAAAAGCAGCGTCAAACCCATGAACATCGCAAGGTAGAGGTCGATTATTATGCGCCTTGAGAACATAAGAAAGCGCGGCGAGAGCGCCATCCCGAGCGCCGCAAAAAAACCGGCTTCTATCGTGTACGAGGCGCGACCGATCAAAAAAGCTGTGGCGAGCAGCACCATTGCGCCAAGTGCTATCGGCAATCGCTCGGCGGCCTCCGAGACTCCAAATACTTTGTAGGATGCTGCGACAACCCAGTAGCTGAGCGGGGGCTTGTTGAATCGTGGCCGGTCGTTGAAGCTCGGATTGAGGTAATCGCCGGTCTCTATCATCCGGCGTGGCGTCTCGGCATAAAACGCCTCATTCGAATCCCAGAGCGATGATGAGCCGAGCCCTATGAAATAAGGCGCCGCAGCCAGCGCGAGCATAAGAGCGAGGACCGTTCGCCGGGAGCAGATCGGGGTTTTCATCGGTGAGAATTATTAGACAGGATCGCCAGGATTAACAGAGAAAGATAAGCAGGAGTCGCCTGACCTGCTCTATTCCCATGTCAATCCTGTTAATCCTGTCCTTTCCCGGCTACTGGTTGACGATGCTGATGACCACAGGGGATTTATCGCGCACAACATTGAAACTTATCTGGCCTTTTTGCGTGGAGAGTATTTCGCGCAGACGGGCGAGCGTCGCCGTCTCCTTGTCGCCCGCTCCTACTATGACATCTCCGGTCCTCAGACCGCTCTGTTCGGCGGGGCTGCCTTTTACCACGCTCACTACAAGCAGTCCGGTCCTGGCCCCGAAGAATCCGGCCAGTTGCGGGGTGATCTCGCGCAATACAAATCCGGATTTAAAAGTGTCAGGTGCGGCGTAGGAGCCGGGCTCGGCGTTGACGTTGTCTGCCTGCATCTTTTCGAGCCCCGCGCCCCGTTCCTGTAGCTCTCGCAAGCGGTCCTGTATCTGGCGTATCTCTATCTCAAGCTCGCGGCGAGCCTCCTGACGCTCGCGAACCGGGATGTCCTTTCGCGCGCCGTAGCTGCGGTACTGCGACTTTAGCTCGTCGAGCCTCGCTTCAAGCTCGTCGCCCCGCGCCGAGAGCGAGCCCTTCTGGTGACCTATAGCCCCGAGATCTATAGCCGGAGCAGAGAACGCCTTCGCTCCAAGCTCGACATTTATCTCTACATTCTTGCTGCTTCTTACGACGCGCAGCCTCGCTTTGTGACCTGCGGGCATCGATGAAAGGATCGCGATCAGATCGGTCGAGCCGGTCACATCAAACCCATCGATCCCGGTGATGACATCGTTGGGCAGCATGCCGCTTGTGAATGCCGGGCTGTTTGGCGAGAAATCGCGGACGATGACGCCCCTTTTGTGGTTGATTCCGATGGCTCCGATCTCCGTATCGGGGATCAGCGCCAGACTGTCTCCGTTTACGCCGAGCCAGCCGGCAGGCACGCTCCCCTGTCTCTCAAGCACACGTCTGGCTATTGTGTCGCGGATCAATTCGAAGGGGAAGAGGTAAGCCCTGCCGTACCCGGCCCACTGGGCCATCCCGATGACCTGGTTGGAATCGGTCGTGACTATGCTGCTGTCATTTCGAGACAGCAGCCCCGTAGAACGAAGTGTCAGCGCCCCGCGCGCCCGCGAATAGATGCTGTCGGTGCCGACCTGTCCGTAGGTCATCTTTATAGAAGGCGCGATATATATCTCCTTTGCTTTTTCGCTTGCGCCGGGCCTTGGGATGTAGTCTGCGCTCAATATCCTTACTCGAAGCCCGTCCTTCACGTCCGGCTGCCCGACGACTTCCGGAAGACTCGGATTGAGCGACTCGACTTCGAGCACGGAGAACCCCGTAGCGCAATCGACGCCTATCAATCTAGCCGGGAGCGAAACACCGTCGCTCGTGACGACCGATATCTTCTGGTCTTTATCTTCGGGGTCGACGT
>DASTET010000995.1:0-5207 GCA_035709445.1 Blastocatellia bacterium
GCCTCCCCAACTTGTGATCGGAAGGGATACTCGTCAGTCAGGGCCTGAGATTGAATTATCGCTTGCCCGTGGCGCGCGAGGGGCAGGCGCGCGCGTCGCGTCCGCCGGTGTTATTACCACTCCCGGCGTCGCCTTCATCACACGCGACTGCGGATTTGATGCCGGGGTTGTCATATCGGCTTCTCATAATCCTTATCTAGACAACGGTATAAAGGTCTTCTCCCCATCCGGCAAGAAGCTCGCTGACGAGATGGAGCGGAGAATAGAGAGCGATATCTTAAACCGGTTGTCCGCATCCACCGGCTCGGCCTCGCCGCAGGGAGGAGAGATTGGCGCAGCCGCCGACATGGTAGGGGAGGGCGATCATTTCTACAGGAAGCGATACATCGATTATCTGACCGAAAAGGTCGGTCACGGGGTAAGCCTCAAGGGGATGCGTGTGGGACTAGATTGCGCCAACGGGGCGGCTTCGGAAATAGCCCCTGTCGTCTTTGAGAGGCTTGGAGCAACGCTCAACGTTATATCGGCATCTCCGAATGGCCGGAATATCAACGAGAAATGCGGGTCGCTTCATACAGAGGGGCTTAGAGATCTGGTCCTGAGCAAGGGGCTTGACCTCGGGATAGCCTTTGATGGGGACGCCGATCGCGCTCTCTTTATCGACTCCAAAGGGAATCTCATAGATGGTGATCACGTCCTTCTGATACTGGCCGACTATTTGAAGTCGAGCGACCGGCTGGCAGGCAACATCGTTGTCGCTACCGTGATGAGCAATCTTGGGCTGGAGGTCGCGCTGCGCGAGCGAGGCATCTCGCTTATAAGAGCGCAGGTAGGCGACAGGTATGTGCTCGAACAGTTGATCGCGCTTGGGGGGAGCCTCGGCGGGGAGCAGTCGGGCCACCTCATCTTCCCGGCTATATCGCTTGCCGGTGATGGGATCATCACGGCTATAGAGCTACTCCGGGCTGTAACCGGCTCTGGGAGCCCGCTCGACCGGCTCGCCTCAAACCTGAAGCGTTTCCCGCAGGTGCTCATCAACATAGGGGTGAAATGCAAGCCGCCTATTGAAAGCATCTCGGAGCTAAAGGCCGAGTATGAGCGGATAGAAAATGAGATGCAAGGCCGCGGACGCCTGCTCGTTCGCTATTCGGGCACGGAGAACCTGGCCCGCGTGATGGTCGAAGGCGAAGACCAGGCGGTAATTCAAAAGCAGGCAGAACGCCTGGTTGAAGTCATCAAGCGGGCCATCGGTTGAACCCGCTCCTGTTACTTTCGATTGACCCGAAGATCAGGCTAAACTAAGATCGTCTGAAAGCGTTCTGTCCGCACTATGGAGGTTGCAGTATGAGAAAGAGCTTTGTCGCCATTCTGTTCTGTGCCGTATTCGCAGCCGCGTCTCTCCCCGCCTGGGCGCAGGCCGCGCGCGAGGTTACGATCGAGCCGGAAAGCAAGGCTCGAATCATTCTTCAATCAAGTCTGAATTCCAAACTGAACGAGCCGGGTGATACGATCACGGCAGTGCTTTACGAGCCGATCATTGTAAACGGTCAGCTCGTTATGCCGCGCGGGACCGAATTTCACGGAAGGGTGACCGAGGTGTCGCCCGCTGGCCGGATGCAGAAGAACGGAAAGATAGCGATCATATTCGAGCGCGTCATGATGGCGTGGGGCGAGGAGCCCATCTCGGTCGTCGTCACAGCGATAGACGACTGGGATACTGATCAAAAATACAAGGCCGATGCCGAGGGCGAAGTCGACGGCAAGCGCAGCGGGAGACGGACTGCCGAAAACGTGATGATAGGCGGTTCAATAGGCACGACCGCGGCAATAGGCACGGTGCTGCTTGGAGGCGGCTCGACGGCGGGCGGGGCCGGCATTGTAGGAGGTCTTCTGGGCGGGCTCTTTTTGACGAAAGGCGGCGATGTGAAAGTAGCGCCCGGCGCTATATTCAGGATCAAGTTCGTCAAGCCGCTCACGCTTCCTGTTATACAGCAGGGAAGCGGCGCCCCTCGACCTATCCAGCAGGAGGAGCCCGAAAAGGAGAATGTAAAAAAGCCCCCGAGCCAGCAGTAGTGTGACGGGGCGAAGAGGTCCGAAGATGTGGCAACGAACAAAACGTCTGATCAATTCTTACCTCGATGACCTGATAGAGCGGGTCAGCCGGCCGGACAAAGATGTGCGAAGCATCACGCGGGCCGAGCTTGCAAGATTGAACGAGCTTGAGGTGCAGGCAAAAGCCTCGGCCAAGATGCTTGAAAAAGAGCTTGCCGAGACAGAGCTGAAGATGATTGCGGTATCAAAGCGCGAGCAGATAGCCCGTGAGCGCGGCGATCTGACTGCTGCCTCGAGCGCGACTAACGATCTTGTACAGCTATCGGCGCATTGCGATTTTTTGAAGAATCAGATCATTGAGGCCAACCAGTCGGCTTCCCGCGCCGCGAGCCTGCGCGAAGAACGCCGCCGTCAGGGCGAAGAGCTTGCCAATGAGACGCATCTCACGGCGATGCAAGAGAACCTGGCAGGCGTGCAGTCGCCCTTCGATCCGCTCGACCCGGCAGCGACCCTCGACGAGATGCGCGCCCGAGTAAGACCGTCTGCCGTCCCTACTACCGAGTCGCGCGTTGCCGAAGCGGAAAGGGAGATGGAAGAGGCGCGCGCCCGCGCGCGCGTCGATGAGCTTCTGGCTCGCTATAAAAGCGGCGGCGAGCCTCAAGCCCCAGAGACCAGGCCGCAGCCTTTACTATCCAACCCCCCTTCGGCGGTCCCGCCGGAAGATCCAGCGAAAGAGGAGAAGACCTCCGAAGATCGAAAATCGCTTGGTCGCAACCACGGTCCGATCCGCCCTATCGACTAAAACAGTCCAGCGAGTCTGGCGAGTCGAGAGTCTAGCGCGTCCCACTTGTGACGGCGCTGATTACTGACAATCAACTGATCAAACGATCTATGTCTTTAAAGCGACGCGCTAGACGCGCTAGACGCGCCAGAATGTCAGGGCCTGGCGGATTCAAGGAAAGCTTTGAGCTTGCGTGAGCGGGATGGGTGTCGAAGCTTGCGCAGCGCCTTCGCTTCGATCTGGCGAATGCGCTCGCGGGTTACGGCGAAATGCTGCCCGACCTCTTCGAGCGTGTGCTCGCTACCGTTTGGGCCTAGCCCGAAGCGCATCTTTATCACCTTCTCTTCGCGGGGGGTGAGGGACTTCAATACCTCTTCTGTTATCTCTCGCAGGTTTGATGTGATGACGGCCTCGGCGGGATTTGTGATCGTCTTGTCTTCTATGAAATCTCCGAGGTGGGAATCCTCTTCTTCGCCTATGGGGGTTTCGAGCGAAATAGGCTCCTGAGCGATCTTGAGGACCTTTCTGACCTTGGAGACGGGAATATCCATCTTCTTTGCGATCTCTTCCGAGCTTGGCTCACGACCGAGCTCCTGCACGAGCGCTCGCGATGTTCTTATGAGCTTGTTGATCGTCTCGATCATATGAACCGGAATGCGAATGGTGCGGGCCTGGTCCGCGATGGCGCGCGTTATCGCCTGGCGTATCCACCACGTGGCGTAAGTCGAGAACTTGTAGCCGCGTCGCCACTCGAATTTATCGACCGCTTTCATAAGACCTATGTTGCCTTCTTGAATGAGGTCGAGAAATTGCAGCCCGCGATTTGTATACTTCTTCGCAATCGAGACGACGAGCCTGAGGTTCGCTTCTATAAGCTCGCGTTTGGCCTGATTCGCTTCATCTTCGCCGCTGTTGATTGCGGCGACCGAACGTTCAAGCTCAAGCGCGCTCATATGCCATGCGTTTTCTATATCGAGAAGCCGCCGCTCGGCATCGCGCAGGTTGCGTTTAAGCTCGCGCTCGTCCTCGTTCCACTTCTTCTTATCAATCGCCCGCCGCGCCTTATCGATTGAGGATTTGGCCTCTCTCGCCTGATAGACGCTCTCCCTGAGCAGCGCGACGAGATGATCATGCTGCTGGATTGTGAGATCGAGCGCTCGCACCTGCCAGCTCAACTCTATGCGCTCCCTCGCAAGTCTTCGGCGCTGACGTGAAAGGCGGGGAGACCTCTTCGGCTCTTCCTGGACTCGCTCGTAGAGCTTGAGCGTTCGGGTATAACTCTTCTTCAGCTCTGTTATCGCGTCGAGCGTCAATTGCAGATACTCTTCGATTCGTTCCTCGGTTATCCCGTCCTGCTCGCTGAAGGAGACGACTTCGCGAATATGGAGCTCGCCTCGCTTGAGTCGTTCACCCATCTGTATGAGGTTCTCGACACAGATCGGAGAGCGCGAGATTGCCTTCAACGCGCGCCGCCGCCCGCGCTCAATTCGGCGGGCGATAGAGACCTCCCCATCGCGTGTGAGGAGCGGAACGATCGCCATCTCGCGAAGGTAGAGGCGAACGGGGTCATTAGTCTTATCGAGTGTTCCGGGAGTTAGGTCGAGATCGAGCTCCTCGTCGAGCGGGTCATCTATCTTTCCGTCAGGGCCTACGGCAGCAGCCGAAGCCGCCTCAATAAACTTCTCGTCCGTGTCGGAGATCGAAATGCCCTCAGCTCCGATTACATCGAATATCGCTTCGATATCGTCTGCCGAATTCATATCGGGCGGAAGGAGCCGGTTTATGTCGTCGTATGTGAGATACTCCTTCTCTTTCCCGACCTCCAGCAGCTTCTCAACTTCGTCGTGATATTTTTCGTTGATCTCAGACAATGCCGATCTCCTGTGGGGCGTCGATACCTTAGCCCGATTGCACGCTAATGAGAATTCGTACCCTCATTAAAGAAATCTGTCAAGACAGTATTTGCATGACTTGCTCATAACGTCCGCTAAGAAAGTTGTGATTACAAGCGAGCTTCATCGGATCGGTTTACCTTTCATAATGGCTTCACATAAAGCTCTCATGATAGAGAGAGCGCGAGCTTTCGTTTTTGCAGTTCGGTCTTCTCCTGAAACAGGCGAACGACCCGTTCGGTGTCGCTTTGGCGCTCCGCCTGACCGAGTTCGATCTGTATCTGGTCGAGTCTCTTATCGAGCTGTCTTCGCCTGAGCGATGTCAGCGCCTCGGTTGCCTTCTTGAAGAGCGTGTCAAAATCGCTTCCGCCCGCCCACTCCAGATTGCTGATAAGGAGTCCCGAAAGCAGCGACCGCTCCTCCTCACTTTCGAGACGCTCGCTCAGCGTGTGATAACCAGGCTCCATCCCCTGCTGCTCAAG
>DASTET010000996.1:0-9557 GCA_035709445.1 Blastocatellia bacterium
GATTGTCAAAGAGCGAGAAGAGAAAGCCATCAAGATGGACAGGCAATTCTCCAACAGGTTAGCGCGCAAGAAATTGAACCGGCATTATCAGCAGGTCAATGCGGATAATGCAAAATACCAACAAACTTAATTTCCAATGTACTCAATAACTTCATTGCCATAACTTGACCCCCATCCCCTGCTCAAACAAACTGGTGCGGCTTAGGAGTGTTGAAGAGTTGAGTGAGCGGGCGACAGATTCTTACACTCGCCAATCGAATCAGCGTTGTGGCAATCACAGTCCGGCTCATCGCACTCAAAATGTCCCGGCTTCATCATGCCTTCAAATTCATCCGCAAACCGCCGCCCGCCTTCGATCTTTCCCTGAACCGTGAGCGCATATTGATCCCTGTCTGTCTTCTCAATAAGCCCATCCAAGATCATCTGCTCAAGAGCTTCCACCAGCGCCGCATCGTCCGCTGGAAGGAACTTTTGTATGTCAGCAGGGGCGAAATCCCGACCGAACCCTTCGCCCGTCATCCAGTACATAACCTGCAATACCTCGTCGCGCAAGCGCAACCCGTCGAGCGGGTCTTTACTGTCGTCTCTGTCGCTCTCTTCAGACATCTCTCAAATCACTCATCAAGTACTAAGACTTTGACCTTTTCATCTTCAACCTTCACCGGCAGAGATTCAAGTCTGAGCTCCGGCTTCTCAATGCAAGCGCCCTCGCGTCGCAGGTCGTACCGGTAGCCGTGACAAGTGCAGGTGAGCATAGGGCTTTCAAACAGCGCGTCGTCCAGCGTACGGCCCCCGGCAGCGCAGCGGTTCGGATACGCGTAGAACTCGCCTCCGATCCTGCAAACGAACAGGTTGATCTCGCCGAAGCTGATTATCCTGAACTGGCCATCCGCAATGCCGTTGGCGCGAATGACCGCAACCCAGGAGCCGCCCGAATCTGCCGGACGGGTCGGCTGCCTTTTAAGCTGCACAAGCTTCTGAGTATATTGTCCATTGCTTCGCCGAGAGGCGGCCATTGACCCTAAGAGCGATGCAGCCTCCGTAGTCCGCCTGATCTGATCGGCCAGTCCTTCGATCTCGATTCCGACAAGATCGGGGGCGGCTTCAGAAATCGCTCTTTCGATCTCCTGCTGCAACACAGCGATCGGGGGAGCGCCACTGCCTTTTCGTATCAGGCGCAATAGCGCCCGTCCGCCTTCGACATCTACCAGTTCAACGTCAGCGCCTTGAGAGACCAGATAAGGGCGCACGTGGTCCAGGGCTGCCGCCACCCTGCTTTCCAGATCGACGGGCATCAGCCCGTGTATGAGCAGCATCGCACGGATAACATCATCCGAAAGCAACCGGGAGAGGACCCGGTCTTTGCGCGGGAGCGAATCAACGACGGCCAGCGTGCGGCGCAGCGCCTCGCCGTAAAGCTCCATAATCGATTGAACAAATTCTATCGCCTTATCGCGCAGTTCCGCATCCGGGTAGTCTTCAAGCTCTTCGACGAGCGCGCCCAGGCGCGCCACAATCTGTTCGGCGTTTCGCTGCCCTGCTTCTTCCGGCTCGCCCATCTCAGTTGGCCTTTAATGCTTCGTCTCTGATGATCTCGATCGCTTCGACGACCCTGGCGGCGACAACGGGGCTGAACTGCAAACCCCAGTCTTCTTTTTCCGGCTCTACCTCTACAATTATCACATCTTCAGGGAGCACGCCGAAATGCTTACATACGATGAGTAAGTTATCCAGGCTGATCACGCCCGTGACCGCCTCTTCGATGCGCGATTGTATCTCCGCTTCGTCGGGCAATATCCCGTGCCAGCGATATACGTCGAGCGTGCCTGGCTCACGCCCGCGCTTCGCGGCGCTTACGAAGACCGCCCTGTTGTATTTTATGGGGGATGCTTCGAGCCACTGATATATCATGATCGGGCCGTAGTTGAGGTCCTCGACATGAACGTGGTCGGGCCATTGCATTCCGGAAAGCTCTGAAAGCAGGACGCGCCCGAAAGACATATCGCTGAGGTTTGAGTAGCCGATGCCCGAAACTAAAACCATGATATAACCTTTAGCACCTGACTCGGACTAAAAAGTGAGAGTCTCTTCCTCGGCGATCAAGAAGATTGGATCTCCGCCGAGGGAAATGAATACGGCGTGAGCTAATGTCTCTTGCCCACCATTAGAAGCTACGCAGGCTTCCAGGGCTTCCATTGACGGGAAGTGAATCTCAGTAATCCGGTAGAAAGGCGCTGTCTTGTCGGGCGAAGCCAGCACCTTCGTCGCCACGATCTTTGTCTTTCCAGGAAGCTTTTCTATAGCCTTTGGCAACTGCTCCTGCTCGTGAAACTTCTCAAACATTTCAACATCAGCGGGGTGAGGATAGATGACAATAAGTTTTGCTCCAGCCATTGACACTCCCCAATAGTACTAACCCTCGGCTGAACAGGCACAGGTATTAACCTCGCGAACGATCTCGCGGCTGCCGCCATAGATGTGAGTCGTGCACGGCATGCAGGGATCAAAGCTGCGGATCGCACGCAGCATGTCAACGCCAGTGAATTCTTCGGGCCGCGCAAACTCTTCGAGTATCGGAGTATTGAGCACTGCTTCTTCATACGGGCCGGGATTGCCGAACGGGTCTTTCGGAGAAGCGTTGATCGTCGACGGGGTGGTGATCTGGTAATTGACTATAGCCCCCTTGTCGAGCACGAGATGATGCGCGAGCCACCCGCGGCCCGCGCCCCAGTAGCCGACACCGCGCCGCTCGTCTTTTGGCACCTCGAATTTTGTGCTGACTTTATCTTCACCTTTCCTCAGGTAGTCGAATGCGCGCAGCACCATTGTGAATCCGACCATCAGGTTGTAAGCCATGCAATAAGCGCGCGCGCGATTTCTCTCGAAAGCATTCCACACCTTCGGTATCTTCCATTCGATCTCCATCTCCGGCAGCATCGTCTTCGGAATGTGCATCCTGAGGCTGTGGCCCGTCGACTCAAGGAATTCATTAGAAGGCATCAGCTTTGCCGCAGCCGTTGTCCAGATTCGCGCATAAGCTCCCGCCTCGACCACCTGGCGGTCCCATCGGGGAGCGGTGTCCCAGGTGTAGCGGTCCTTCCAGCTCTCTTTCGCGGGCTTTGGCATAGTCTCTTTGTTCCACGGATGGTTCGGTGAAAGCGGGGCGCCGAGCGGGTCGGTCCTGTACCGCTGCCTCCCGTTGTGATTCCAGTCTTCGTAGTAAGAATGCTCGACAAACTCTTCAAGTCCTATATTGATCTGCTGGAGCTTGGTAGTCACAAGCTCACCGTCAATGACCGCGCCAGGCGTAGCCCAGCGACGCTCGCCCCATTCATTCGAGCGTTCATAAGTCGCGTCGTAGCTTTCCGGGTCATCCCACATGCCGAGATCGACGAGATTCATCGGACGCGCGCCGACCTTCTTGTACTCGGGATTGTACTGATAGAAGAATTCCGTCAGGTCGTCCCAGAGCAGGACCATCTGCTTGGTCCAGTCAATCATCCTGTGCAGCCGCGTATAAGTCTCATTGAGTTCCGTGACCGTCACGGTGCTCGACATGCCGCCGGGGACGACCGTTTGAGGGTGAGGGTACTTTCCAAACAGCACGACGTAAGCTTCGCGCGGCACGCGAGTCATTTTAAGTCCTTCAAGGTACAGCTCGCCCGACAGCGGATTGAGTCCCTTCATTATGTCGCCAATAGTCGCGTAGCGATGAGTCTTTGCATGCGGCGCCTCGGCCTTCTGTGCCGCTTCCCACATCGCAGGGTTCGTAGCCTCGACCACTACCTGGGAATAATCTGGCCCGGCAAGCAGGAACAGGTGGAGCGGATGGTCATAGAGAAAATCGAGCGCCAGGGCCAGATTGCGCAGCACCGTGCCAAGTGGCGGCGGATGGATCCCGAAGGCCATCTCTATCGCTTCGGCGGCGGCGGTTGAATGCACCCCGCCGCACACCCCGCATGCGCGGCTCGATATAAAGATCGCGTCGCGCGGGTCGCGCCCCTTTAGAATAACTTCGTAGCCGCGAAAGAGCGTGGCAATGGAGTTGGCTTCGTAGAACTTCCGCTCCTTCAGGTCTGCGACTGCGTGAAATGAAAGGGCGCCCGCCACGCGAGTCACGGGCGATATGGACACGTCTTTTATGTGCCCGTTGCGCGCAAGCAACTCTTTGAGCTTATCGCGATTGATCTCTACGGGCTGGTAGGCATAAGGATCGCTCACGCCACCCTTGAGCTGAGCGTTTCCCTGTGCGTCGAATTCAATCGGAAGATTCTTGAAGCACATAGCCCCTCCACCCAATCAATCTCTTTTCTCAAGCTTCTTCGCGCGCTCTTCGGGAAGGACTTGATAGTCTTTCCCATATTTTTGTTCGGGCAGTATGCGATAGCCGCCCGGGAACTGTTCTTCGGGCAACTGGCGGCCGGGCCGGTTCGCCCCCCAGAACTGCCACTTCTCATAGAAGAATTCCAATATCTTGTGCGTGAGTGTCATATCGCCCTGCGCCGCGGCCCATCCGCTTGGCACCTCGTCGCGCCAGCGAATCTCGCGGTTGCGCTCACGCTGGCTGATGCGGCGAAGGGCACGAACGAATGATCCGAGGATGCGCGAATTATAAGTCGAAAAGAGCGAACCGGGAGGCGTTTTATAAAACGGCGAGAACTTATCCGGGAAGCCCGGCATCGTGCATCCGATGCAAGGCCCTCCCGCGTTCATGCACCCGCCCATGTGCGAGATCGCGCCGCGCTCGGTGATGTTGCAGTTGACCACAGGTCCCCAGCAACCTATCTCGACCAGGCACTCTTTACCGCCATACTCAGTGGCGAATGTTCCCTCTTCGTAGTAGCCAGCGCGCACGCAATGGCGATGCACCGTCTCTGAGAATTGCCACGCGGGACGGCCAAGCTCGTCAAACTCAGGCAGCGGGCCGAGACCTTGAAGGAATAACAGTATGGCTTGAACCGCGTCGGTGAAGTTATCGCCCACGGGCGCGCAGCCGGGTATGTTGATCACGGGCAGCCCGAGCGCGCTGCGATAATCTTTTCCAAGAAAGTCCATCACACTCATCGAGCCCGTGGTGTTTCCGTAGGCCGCAGGGATGCCTCCCCAGGTCGCGCATGTGCCGATTGCGATTGTTGCCGCAGCGCCCGGCGAAAGACGCTTCAGCCATTCCGCCGTCGGAATCCGCCTGCGCTCTTCGCTCGGCGCCCAAAGCGGGAACGAGCCTTCGCCCGAGAACGGCGAGCAGTCGACGGTGAGGTTTTCATCCGGGACCGAGCCTTCATAGACAATGACGTAAGGCCCATCCAGCAAACCCTGTTCGGCCTTCTCCATCGAGCGAACATAGTGGTCGCCCGCTTCAAGCTGCAACACATAATGATGAAGCACGACGAGCGGGAGCCCGGGTATAGAGCCTGTGAGCAGGTCTTCAAGGGCAGGTTCGGTTGCGCCGCTCACGGAAACGGTGCAGCCGTCGCAGCTCATACCGGCGATCCAGAAGACATAGACCTTCTCAAGCGGGCCGAGGCTTTTTTTGCTCTTGCCAAATGAAGCGACTATCTCCTCGGCCAGCTCTTCCATGGTGCAGCGCGCCACATTGCCGATTTGATCCGGCATCCCGGCGGTCTCGGACCTGCGCTCCCGTGAGCTTCCGGCCCGGCCTACATGCTTCTCAGGTATTTCGCCCATATAGCCCTCATCCGCGAAGCAGCGCCTCGCCTACCGTGCCGACGTTGTTATCAACGTTGGTGAAATGGGTCGCGACCGATTCGAGCTCGCCCGCGAGCGCAGTCATACCACCGTTGAGCCTTTCTATGCCCCCGAGCATCTCAGTCTCTTTCTCAATAGCGCGGACTCCGAATGCGATCTTTTCGAGATAGCCGCGAATCGACTGGAGCGCTCTCAGTATCAGAAAGAGTGCGATAATAAGCGCCAGAAGCAGGACCACCGCCGCGAGCGCCGTGAGTATTGTAAGCGTCAGCTCCATCTCTACGGCCTCCTCTCTGCCAGCGCGCGCCCGATCGAGCGGAGCTTCTGCTCGATCGAGGCTGAGCCAGACTCAATCGCTATCGCTGCCGAAAGAATCCGCCCCGCCACACCTTTTGTGGCTTCAAGCTGCGAGATCAAAGCAGTATTTGACGCGATGCCGCGCGCGGCAGGCAGCGTCCTGTGAGCGAGCTGAAGAATCTCTTTTTCCGTCCTCACAACCAGAAAGACGAGCTTCAGCACAACAAGGGTCATGACCAGCGCGACAATCAGCGCGACCCACCAGATGACGACTATCGCAGTTTCCATGCCTTTTCCATCCCGATCTCAACACTAATCCGCAGGCGTTCCAACGCCGAGGTGTGCGGCGACGACACTCAGGCTATCGTTTGTAGCCGCAAGGTGCTCATCGACGGATTTCAGGCCTTCGCCTACGCTCACAAGGCCGCCGTTAATAGTCTCTATGTGACCCTTCAGAGGCGCGGTGTTCGCTTCTACCTCTCCGAGCGCGCGACCCACCTGAGCGAGCGCGCGGCCTATGCGAATCAAATAGGTCAATATCGTGATGAGGCTCACGGCCAGCGCAAGCACCAGCACGACTAGATAAATGATTGTCAGAGTTGTCAGCAGTTGCATCGCTTAACTCTTCGGCCCGAGCGCCCCGGCAAGCGCAGAGAGCTTTTTATCGATTGATTCGGCTTTGGCGTCGATCGACTGCGCGGTTGCGAGTATTTCGCCCGCAACCGAGTTGGTTTTTTCAAGCATCCAGATAGATACGGTGTTCCCGGCGATCTTTTTGCCTGCCTCCCAGATGAGGCTTGCGTGTTTGTCTATAGAGCGGGCCGCAGCAATTATGGCTATCAGGAGCACGGCCACTATCAGTATTACAACCGCGCCTGCAATTAGCGAGTAGGTCCATATCTCAGTTGTGCTCATGCCTTTGAAGAGATCCATCTTATCTCCCTCCTGACTTGTCGCCGTTCGCGGCAGTTTCGCGCTGGAGTAAATCCGCCACACGCTCAAGCTCTGCGACGATCGGAGAAGCGATATCATAATCAATGAGTGCGCGGCCTGTCCTGTCGGCCTCGATTACGCCTTCGTCATAGGGCAACGTCGCGATCAACTCAAGCTCGTGGTTATCGGAGTAAGCCTTCACGGCCTCTTCATCCTGTTTGCCGCGAAGCTTGTTTGCGATGCCGTAAATTCTTGAGATGCCCAGCCCACGCGCGAGAGGGACGATGCGCCCGGCGGTCTCGAGCGAGCGATAGTAAGGCTCTACGACGACCAGAAGGACATCAGCATGGCGCACTGTGCCCCGGCTCATGTGCTCGATCGACGCCTCCATGTCCATCACCGTGACCCCGGTCGCGCTGCCTACGATCTCGCCGGTGATGCTGCGCACGGCAGCATGCGCGGAGCAGAGTCAGCCCGCGCCCGGATGGTCTACGCGACTGCCGACGATCAGAGTCACACCGTCTGGCGCTTTGATGCCATGACTTGCAACTATCTCTTGAACGGGTCTTACCAGCACGAGGCGGGTTGAGCCTGACTCGTCTTCGCGCCGCTCGACCACGCTGCGAGGGATCGGCTCTATGTCAGCGATGCCGACGCCAAGGGCCTGAGCCAGATTAGGATTGGGGTCGCCGTCAATGGCCAGGACAGGCGCGCCGCGCCGGGCAAATAATCGAGCAAGGGTGGCCGAAATGGTTGTCTTGCCAGAGCCTCCTTTGCCGCTGATCGCGATTTTCATAAAGCCCTCTTCGTTGAGCCACTAACTGCAACGGCGGCTCGGTTAAACTCTAAAAGGCGCGAACGACACCTGCTGGAGAGTGATAATAATTGTGTCGAAATAATTACTGCGCTTACAAGCGTCCTGGCTTCATCATAGTCTGATACTCATTCCTCTGTCAAAAGTGCGCTCCTTTAGTTCGATAAATCGAATTAAAGCATATAGCCTGAGTTAAGCACCTTCCCTGCGTTGCATTTATTCAACCTTAGTCACACAATTTGTCTTGCCGGAGGAACTCGCGTGAAGATCTTGATCGCAGGTGTGGGCAATGTGTTGCGCGGCGATGACGGTTTTGGCGTGGAGGTAGCCAGGAGACTCATGCAAGGTAACTCTTTTTCCGGCGATGTAGAAATCTTTGAGGCAGGGATCGCAGGGATCGCTTTCGTGCATGAGCTTATGAACAATTACAACGCGCTCGTAATAGCCGACGCTATTGACCGGGGTGGGGAGCCGGGAACTCTTTACCTGATTGAGCCGGACATCCCTGACCCGGCTGGCGTTGAGGGATCTGATCTTCATCGGTCGTTAGTTGATGCTCATTACACCGAGCCATCAAAAGCTCTATCCCTAGCCCGCGCCCTAAAAGTATTACCTTCGAAAGTCTATATTGTCGGCTGCCAGCCCGCGCAGACGGACCCTGGCCTGGAGATGAGTGAGCCGGTAAAGAACGCCGTCGCCGTCGCAATCGAACGAATTGAAGCTTTGATAGTAGAGCTTAATCGGAGTCGGCCGTCACCAACAATTCAATCGTGAAAAGAGCCCACTTACATTCTTACATCAGGCTTCTGGTCAGGCGCGGCATTCAATCCGTTTTTCTCATACTGTTGCTGATCGCCATCAACTTCACTCTGATCCATCTCGCGCCCGGCGACCCGGTTCACCTCTTAGCGGGCCAGAGCGGCGACGAGAGGTACTACGAGTTCATTCGCAGCAAGTTCGGGTTAGATAAACCTCTCGGCGACCAGCTCTGGATTTATCTTTCGAGCGCCTTACTGGGAGACCTCGGCTATTCGCTAAATTATCAACAACCTGTCTCTGCTGTAGTCTTCAGCCGGATTCCCGCGACCCTTCTATTGATGACGAGCGCGCTCGTAATCTCCTGTATTGCGGGAGTGTTTCTAGGCGTCGAGGCAGCGCGAAGAAGGGAGCGATTTCCAGATCATGCAATCAACTTTTTCGCTGTTTTATCTTATTCGATTCCGGGCTTCTGCATAGGCCAGATACTGCTGATCGTTTTTTCACTCCAGCTCGGCCTCTTCCCCGCGCAAGGCATGACCTCAGCGCATCAGGGGTCTGGTCTGCTGGCAGGCTGGCTTGACGTGCTGAGCCATCTGGCGTTACCGGCTGCAACCCTTGCTCTCGTTCAGATGGCGCTGATTACGCGGCTGACGCGAACCGAGATGCTAAGCGTGCTCGGCGAAGATTATATAACTACGGCGCGGGCCAAGGGGCTTCGGGAAAGACGGGTCGTTTACGGCCATGCGCTCCGAAGCGCACTGCTGCCGATAGTCACAATCGTAGGAAACGATATCGGGGTGATGCTGAGCGGGGCAGTTCTGATTGAGACCGTTTTTGCGTGGCCGGGTCTTGGCCGGCTCATGATCGATTCAATCGCGATGAGGGATTATCCGGTGCTGATGGGCCTGTTCCTGCTTGTATCAATCGGCGTTGTGATCGCAAACTTCGTAACGGATCTGGCGTACGGCATGCTCGATCCACGCATCAGCCACCGTTGAGGCGATAAAGCAATGGCACAAAAAGATGTAGCTGAACCCTTACAAATGAA
>DASTET010000997.1:0-2102 GCA_035709445.1 Blastocatellia bacterium
CGCCGCCGACCGGTCCCATCAAGAGAAGAATGCGTTTCCGGACTTCGAGTCGCTGTCCGGCTGATTTGAAGTATTCGACAATTTTCGAGATAGGCCCTTCGATTCCGAACAGCTCTTCGGCGAAGAAGTTATACCGCGCCACCTCATCGCGCGACCCTTCGTTGATCTTCTCCACGCCCATGGCAAGGGTCATATCGCAGATGCGCGCGTGCGAGAGTTTCGATATGTTCGGGTTCTGAAGAACAAGCTCGAAATAGTCGCGGAATGTGCCTTCCCAGGCCAACCTCTCACGATCCCGGCGATGTGTCTCAAGGAGGTCGCTTATATTTAGTTTATTCTCCCCCATCTGTTACCTCCGATCCCACCCTCTGTCATGGCATGCAACCGCCAGATTATCCTGCGTCCCCCGGCGTCGCGCGTCAAACGATGTTGCACCTTCCCGGTGGGTCAAGTACCGAAGCCTTAGAATTACCGAAGGCTTCTCTGCTAGATTACTGCGAGAGTTAGGACGACACTCAGTCTACGCCCTTGCGGGCGCACAGTCGGAGGTAAGAGTCCGGCTGCTCATGGCTCGACTGGATGCACGCTAAACCTCGATTCACCAAAAGCGAAGCATCTTGTCAAACTCGCTCTTTTTCAATGATCCTCTTTTGAGCTCTCACGTCTGGAAGCATTATATCACACGGTGCAAGCACTCCCGGTTTTGCCTCTAAACTTGTGAGACGCAAAGAGATCAACACCGTCATCGCTTCAAATGATCGCTCGCTGCTCGATTCATTCCGACAGCCGGGAAGACCACCTTCGGGTTGATCGACCTGTCAGAGAGTTCATATTCACCGATCGCAACAAGCTCGCCTTCCCGGTCCAGTAATCTAACATGCGCTCGCCCGCCATCAGCGCCTTCAATCGCCCTCGCCCCGATCGAGATCGACCGGCCAGTTGTGACCATCTTAACCGCCTGGCTGTCGAGTCTCACCTCCGGGAGGTGTCCGACAATCCGAGCGGGCGAGATGAGCCTTGACCCGAGGAGCCCTTTGCTTCCAAGCTCGGCCAGGTCGTCAAGAGTTAAGGCGCCCGACAGATCGAAGTGGCCAACCCGCGTTCTGCGTAAAGCGACGAGGTGGCCCCCCGTTCCCAATCTCTGCCCCAGATCATGAGCAAGAGTCCTTATATATGTGCCCGATGAGCAGGCGACCTCGATCTCGAATTCGAGGGCCCCATCATCGATCAATTCAAAGACCTCGCCCTCCAATCCTCTCAGCTTCAGAGAGTGAATGACGACGGGAACGGCCTGTCTCTCAATCTCACGTCCCGCGCGAGCGGCGCGATAGAGTCGCTCGCCTCCAACCTTCTTGGCCGAATACATCGGAGGCAACTGCTTGAGAGGCCCTGTAAACTCTTTGAGCGTTCCAAGCACGGCTTCAACACTCAAGCTGTGAGATGAGATTAGAGGCGTTGCGGGTTTCCCGGTTAAATCCTGAGTGTCGGTCGAAAACCCGAGCTTTACTCTCGCGATGTACTGCTTATCAAGCCCGACGAGGTACTGAACGAGCCTCGTTGCGCGACCTATACAGACTACGAGCACACCCGTCGCAAACGGATCGAGCGTGCCTGCATGTCCAACCCTGCGAATCGAGGCCGCGTGCCGGACTCGGGCTACCACGTCGTGCGACGTCATACCTTCAGGCTTATCTATTATTAGAGCTCCATCCATTTTAGGGATTCAGGCTGAATGCAGTATCAGCTCGTATTCAATAGAGCGGGCGCTTTCCGGGGACGCCGAAAGAGGTAACAAATATACAGCACTTGCCCTTCGCGTGCGGCGAGAAGAACTCCGTCACATCATCATCATAGAATGTCAAACCGGTTGCTCCTCTCCCGAGCGCGTAGGCGCCGATATACAGCCTGCCGCCGATGATTCCTGCCTCCATCTGGACCGCCCTGTATGCGCGATTGCCGAGCCGCGATAAGAGACCTTCAAGGTCGGCCATAAAGAATATAGTCGCGCTCGAATCGCCGCCGAGCGGTTGTTCAAGCGTCAGGTATGCTGCGCGCTCGCTGAAATCTCCGCTCTTAATAGACTCAAGCGCCTTCTCCTCGCG
>DASTET010000998.1:0-6118 GCA_035709445.1 Blastocatellia bacterium
CTTGCGGCGAGGCTCGAAAAAGAGGCGCTGGCCGGTCAGATTATAATCAGCCAGGCTACGCTCAACGCCATAGGCAACCGCTTCCCCATCAAGCCCTGCGGCTGCGGAGAGGTGAGAGTAAAAGGCAAGAAAGAGCCTGTCCAGATATTCGAGGTCCTTTGGGAAGAGACCCATCCTGGCGACGCGAGCGAGATAGGCCCGTCTCCTTATATCGCGCGCCCGACAAAGAGCTGAGACTGATAAGCGAGCAATATCCCGCAAGGCGGCTCTGGGAGCCAGTTTCGTCCCCGCGCGCCGCGCGACAAAAGTCGACCCTGTGATCGCGCTTAGACACGATTGACACGACCTACTCCCATCGCAGGGCTTTCATCGGGTCTACTCCGCTCGCGCGCCTTGCCGGTATGAGGCAGGCCATGATCGCCACCAAAAACAGGACGAGCGCCAGGCTGAAGAAGACCGCAGGATCGGTTGCGCTCACCTCGTAGAGCAGGCTCGCCATCACGCGAGTCAAAGCCAGCCCGCTCGCGAGCCCTGCTATCACGCCGACCGCCGCCATCGCCATCCCCTCATTGAGTACCATCTTCAATACGTCGCTTCGTCGAGCGCCCATCGCCATGCGTATGCCGATCTCGCGCGTGCGGTTGCTCGTTTGATAGCTGATCACGCCATAGACGCCGACCGCCGCAAGCACAAGCGCCAGCATCGCGAAGACGGCGAGCAGAGCCATGTTGAAACGTCGCTCGGCTACAGAATCGATTATTGCCTGCTCCATGCTTCCCACTTCGTAAACGGGAAGCGTCCGGTCGAGCGAAAGCGCCTGCGCTCGCACGGCGGCGGCCATCTCCAGCGGGTCTCGCTCTGTGCGGATGACGAGCGACATTCCCCAGTCTCCGAAGAACCCGAACGTCGCTTGCGAAAACGGGACATAGATCATGGGCTCGGCCTGGCTTACGAGGCTCGTGTAATGGACGTCGCCCACCACTCCGATTATTGTGGCCAATCCGAATTCATCCGGCCCGTTTCCTATCCGCACGCGCCTGCCCACAGGGTCTTCCGCAGAAAAGTAGCGGCGTGACAGTGCTTGATTGATCACCGCTACCGGGCGCGACGACGAGGTGTCGGTCTCTTCAATCCCGCGACCGCTAATAACGGGTATGCTCATCGTGCTGAAGTATCCCGGCGTGGCCACCCGCCCGAATGCAGTCAGCCTATCTTCAGGACCCGCAATCGCGCGCCCTTCGATAGAGAAGGCGATCTGCCACCAGCTCCCTTTCATCGGAAGCCGGTTGATGGCGGCGGCAGCTTGCACGCCCGGCAGCGAATCGATCCTTGCGAGCAGCTCTTTGTAAAACTGGCCGGTCTTCTCGCGCGCGGCGATGAACTGCTCGATATAAGACTCCATCGTTTGACCGGGGCTCGGCGCGGCAAGCGGCGGTGCGATACGCAGAGTAAAAAGGTTTCGAGGGTTGAAACCCGTCTCTACGTCGAGAAGGTTGATGAAGCTGCGTATCAAAAGCCCCGCTCCTATCAGAAGCAGCAGCGTCAGCGCCACCTGGCCGGAGACGATAAAGCGATGGAGCCGGTATCGAGAGCTTCTTATGAGACCTCGGCTCGCCGCTTTCAGAGACTCGCCGAGCGCGGCCCTCGAAACGCGCAAGGCGGGGACCAGGCCGAACATAATTCCTGTTGTAAAGGAGAGGGCTGCCGAATACACCAGCACCCATCTATCTATGCCGACTTCTTCGAGACGGGCGATCCTGCCACCGCCCATGCTCACGAGTAAGTCCAGGCCAAAGACAGCCAGCATCAACCCGCCCGCGCCGCCCATTGCGGAGAGCAGAACGCTTTCGGCGAGCAACAGGCGAACGATGCGACCGCGACCGGCTCCGAGCGCGGTACGGATGGCGATCTCTTTCTCCCGCGATGCGGCGCGCTCAAGGCTCAGGCTCGCTACATTGGCGCAGGCGATAAGCAGGAAGAAGCTGACCGCTCCCCAAAGAACGAAGATCGCCGTGCGAACCTCCGCGACAAGCGACTCCTGCAAGGGCACGATACTCGCGCCCCACCCCGCGTTGGTCTCGGGGTATTGCTGTTTCAGCCCGGCTGCGACTGTATCCAGGTCTGCCCGCGCATGATCGAGCGACGTTTCGGGCTTCAACCGGGCGATCACCTCAAGCCACCTCCCGTTTCGCGGGCCGCTCGCGTCGGGGGCGAGAGCAATCGGTCTCCATAACTCGACGCTCTGATCCGCGAAGCTTACTTGAGGCGGCATAACCCCGATGATCGTGCTGCTGCTGCCATCAATTGCGAGCGACTTGCCGATGCAATCGCGGTCTCCACCAAAGTACCGTTGCCAGAACCCGTAACTGAGCACAACCACGTTGCCGCTTCCGGGAAGATCGTCTTCAGGAAGGAATGCGCGCCCGAGGATAGGGTTTGCGGCAAGCACCGTAAAAAAGTCTGCCGAGACTTTGGCGTAATCGACTCTCTCAGGGCCTCTCTCGCCCAGGATATTCGCGCTCGAAAGGTTGAAGGCCGCGATTGCCTCGAAAGAGCGAGCCCTCTCCTTCCAGTCGAGAAAGTCCTGAAGAGAGACGCCGTACAATCTGTTGCCTTTCGAAGGCTGAACCCCATTGATCTTTACAAGCCTCTCCGGCTTATCAAACGGCAAGGGCCTGAGCAATACACCGTTGACGACGCTGAAGATTGCGGTGTTCGTTCCAATGCCTAAAGCAAGGACTATCACGGCGAGGATCGAAAAACCACGGTCTCTGAAGATCGAACGGGCGCTGTAACGCAAATCCTGCAACAGGGCTTCAATCATCGTCCCACATCCTTCCTTCGGCAATGTCCTTTCAGTTTAAATACGCATGTCGAGTGAGTGTCGAATGCGGCGGCAAGGTTTCAAAGCATGAATAGTCTGGACCGGCAATACTATCTGATGTCTTACTGCTGGATCAGCTTGATGAAGCGGGAATCGTCTTTGAGGCTTTCGAGGTCCGGGTCGGACTGCGCCCTGTATCTGTTTATCTTAGGGAGGTGAGCGAAGGACTCTTCGAAGCAATCGATGGCGCGGTCCGCATTGCCCTCAAGCGCGAACAGGCAGGCCATATAGTATCTCGTATAAGGATCGTCAGCCCCTTTTGCCAGCCGCTCCTCGAATTTCTTGGTTGCGCGTTTGAAGTGACGCTCGGCCTCTTCGGTCATGCCTTTTCTCAGGTATGTCGCGCCTATCTTCTGGTCCAGCTCTATAAGCGTGCGGTCGCGAAGCGCGTGATCGCTCGACAGTAGAAAATCGAGCTCCTGCTCGTACTCGCGTATGGCGTCGTCGTATCGGCCCTGGCGGTAATAGACGTATCCGAGGCGCGTGTGCCCGCCTACGATCTGAAGCCCTTCTTTGCCGGATATGTACCGCTCCTGCAAATCTATGGCGCGGCGAGCCACCCTTTCGGCGCGGTCGTAGTTGCCCCGCAGCGTGTAGAGCAGGGCGAGCTGTAGATATGCATAACCGCCCTGCGGGTTGAGAGCTATGGCATGCTCAAGCTCGGTTATTCCCTCGTCTATCATGCCGAGCCCGAGCCAGTAGACGCGGGCAAGCCCGGCGTGCGCCCCGGCGTTGTTCGGCTCAAGCTTTATAGCTTCTTTTATGGCTTCGACCGCCTCCTCAAATCGGCCCATATTGTTGTATGCGCCGCCCAGCCACTGGTGCGCCTGCGAGATGCGCGGGTTGAGATCGAGGGCTTTCTTCTCAAACTCCACTGCCTTCTCCGAAAGCTCCGGTATGCTCAGGAACGAGCCTTTAAGATCGTAAGCCGCGCCCAGCGCCGCCCACGAGCGCGCATACCCCGGGTCGTACTCTACGGCTTTCTCGAAATGATAGATCGCGCGGTCGAGCGTGTCGCGGCTCCCCGTCCGAAGGTTCATCATCCCGCGCGAGAAATGCTCGTATGCGTCTACGGACTGCGTCTCGTCGCGCTCGATCTCGGTGATCTCCGAAGTTCCCAGTTGAAGGTTGAGCCCCTTGCTCAGCTCATAAACGATGCGGTCTTGCAGGTCGAATATCTCGCTGATCTTTCCGTCGATCTTGACCGACTTCAGGAGCGACCCCGTCTCGATATCGACGAAGCGAGCGGTGATGCGAATCATCTCGCTTATGCGCTGATAGCCGCCGCCGATTATCCATGATGCGCCGAGGCGACGGCCAAGCGAGATTGCGAACGAGTCGTCCGGGTCGTTCAGATGCCGCGATCCGAGGCTCCTGAGCACTTCGAACATTCGCTCGCGCCCGACGACCGACACGCCGTGGATGTTCTTCAGGTCGGCGGTCACCGTCTCGGCGATCCCCGACCCTATCCAGTCGTCGGCGGGCTCTTTGGTGATGTTTGTGAAATTCAAGACCGCGACGGCGTTTTCGAGCTTCGTCACCGAGCCGAGTATTCCGCTTGAGCTGTCAGGCTCGACCAGCATCGCGGTAGGTTGTTCGGCCACCTGTCTCGCTTCGATCTCTCCCGTTCGATTGCTCGTTTCGAGGGTGCGCCGGAGGTTGCGAAGGTCTATATGAAGCTCGCGCGCGGTCTGAAACCGGAAGCCGGGGTTCTTCTCAAGCGCCTTGCGAATGATGCGGTCAAGCTCCTGCGGCACGCTATAGTTGAAGCGCGCGACGGCAGGCGGCTCCTGATGCAGTATCTTGTCTATTATCTCGGTCGGGCTGCTGCCCTCGAACGGGAACCTTGCCGTAACCATCTCGTAGAGCACCACGCCCAGAGAGAAGATGTCCGAGCGGCGGTCGACGCTGCGACCGAGCGCCTGTTCGGGCGACATGTTAGAGACCGTCCCCATGACCATCCCCGCGACGGTCTCCTGACCGAGCCGGAATGTCGGGTCGCTGTCGGGCTTGTCCGGGGCTGTAATACCCAATCCCGTTTCGCCTGCCATCTTGGCCAGCCCGAAATCGAGCACCTTCACAAGCCCGCGCTCGGTTACGATCAGGTTAGAGCTTTTGATGTCGCGATGAACGATGCCGAGATTGTGCGCCTCGTCGAGCGCGTCGGCCACCTGCATGGTTATGTCTATGGCCTTGCCGACGGGCAGCGGGCCTCGCGCTATGATGCGCGACAGCAGCTCGCCTTCGACATACTCCATGACTATAAAGCTCGACCCTTCGAATTCGCCTATATCATAAATCGCGGCGACGTTGGGCGAGCGAAGCGCCGAAGCGGCGCGAGCCTCCTTCAGAAACCTGTCGCGACGATCGATATCATACTGGTATGAGGATGGAAGGAACTTCAGAGCGACCTGGCGGCCAAGCCGGGTATCTTCGGCCCTGTAGACGTCGCCCATTCCACCCGCGCCGAGCGGTTCTTTTATGAGGTAATGGAGTACGAGCTTGCCGATCATAAATAACCGTCCCTGAACTGCGGCCCGGCTATTACATTAGATGGAACTCGGCTATCTCGCAAGCTTCAACGCCCGCCGCACAAATTCGTCAATACTGAAGGGTGCTTGTCGGAGTGATCGAATCGGTATCAGCGCAGGGGACGCAGGGCGATATTTAATACTCTGCGTTCCTCCTCGGTTAATCGTTTCTGCCGCGAATGCTAGACGTGGACCTCGCCGTATGCCAGCTCGCCCGACGATTCGCGGTGGCGGTACATAATGTATATCATCCAGCCGTAAAACAGCAGGATGCCGCCGAGCACCAGCCAGCCCGGCACCGCTCCTATCGAGGCGTTCTGGAAAAGCTCGCCTGTCGAGTGAACGAACTGGCTTTCGCTCGATCTTAATTGCAGCCTGCTCGCGGTCGTCTTCAAAAGCCAGGAGAGAAGCAGAATGAGAAACAGCCAGAAATAGTTTCGCCGGAGCCGCCTGGCCATAGCTTCGCTTAGAGACATAGAGAAGCGAGGCAGCCTGAGATCGTCGCTTAGAAGGCTCATCCAATGCGAGGGATCGATCATCTCGCGCGGGGCGAATATGCGCGCATAGTAATTGCGCTCGAGCAGACGCACGCGGCTGCGATAGACGTGAAAGAAGCGATAGCGACGTGACTCTATGCTGAGCAGGAGAAAGACCAGAAGCATTGCAAACAGCAGCACGCCGTGGTGCGCGTCGGCGGTCGACA
>DASTET010000999.1:0-3737 GCA_035709445.1 Blastocatellia bacterium
ATACGGCCTGGCCAGGGTCTATCTGAGAGACCTCGCTGCGAATAGCACCGACAAGGGACGAAGGGTCGGAAGAGGCGCGCACGACCAGGGTCAATCTGCCGCTCGGGCCCTGCGCGTAGGGCAGAAAGGTTTCGGGCCTGACCTCTGAATCGAACCCGGTCCGCCGCATGTCGGCCACTACGCCTATTATCGTAAGCCAGGGATTGCTGTCTCCTCTATATTTGAACCGCCTGCCCACAGGGTCTTCGCCGGGAAAGAACATGCGCGCGAAGGTATCGTTGATGATGACCACGCCCGGCGCATCCGCGACGTCACGGTGATCAAACTCGCGCCCCTTGAGCAGCGGTATTCCCATCACGCGGAAATAATTCGGGCTGATGGAATCAAACGGCACTTCGATATCTTCTGCGGGAGGCGGGTCGGGCCTGCCTTCCAGGCTGAAGGTGGTCGAGTTTGGTGTCTTGCTCAAAAAGACGTCCGACACCGCGCCCGCCGACTCTACGCCGGGCAGCGATTCGATTCGCTGTAGCAGTTGATCGTAGAAGGACACGACCTGCTGGCCCTGCCCGTACCGCGACCCGGCGAGCTGGACCTTTAGCGTGAGAAGCCTTTCGGGGTTGAAGCCGAGATCGAATTCGAGCAGTCGCTGGAAGCTGCGGATCATGAGCCCCGCGCCGATCAGCAGTATCAGCGAGAGGGCTATCTCAGATATGACGAGCATGCCGCGGACGCGCGAGCCGTGGATGCCCCCGGTCGAGCCTCGCCCGCCTTCCTTGAGCGATTCATTGAGGTCGGGCTTTGAGGCCTGCAACGCGGGAGCGAGCCCGAAGATGAACCCCGTGAGCAGCGAGACGAGAAGCGTGAAGGCAAGCACCCGACCGTCGATTCTTATCTGATCGAGCCGGGGAATATCCTGCGGGCTGAGGGCTATAAGCACGTCGAGCCCCCAGAAGGCGAGCAGAAGACCGAGCACGCCGCCCGCCAGCGAAAGCAGCAGGCTCTCTGTGAGCAGTTGCCGGACGATGCGCCAGCGACCGGCGCCGAGCGCGGTTCGTATAGCAATCTCGCGCTCGCGCACAGCCGCGCGCGACAGGAGCAGGTTGGCAACGTTTGCGCACGCGATGAGAAGTACAAAGGCTACGGCCCCGAGCAGGACCAGCAGCGCGGGCCGCACATTCCCGACCATCTGGTCGTGGAGCCTTACGAGGTTCACTCCATAGCTGCTCAAGTAGTCATATTCCTGAGCGAGACGTGTGGCGATGGTCTTCGTATCCGCCTGCGCCTGTTCGAGCGAGACGTCGGGCTTGAGCCGCCCGACGGCTTTTAGAAAGAAGGCCCCTCGCGCGTTCTTCAGGTTCTGATTGATCGCAAGCGGGACCCAGACCTCGGTGTCCTTTCGAGGAAAGGCGAACTGCGGCGGCATAATCCCTATCACGGTACGGTTCGCGCCGTTCATGCTGACCTGCTGGCCGAGGATTGCAGGGTCGCCGCCGAAGCGGCGCTGCCACAGTCCGTGGCTCAGGATGACGACGAGGTCTTTCCCTGGCTCCTCTTCTTCGACTGTAAAGACGCGCCCTATGGCAGGCTCGGTCCCCAGAACGCTAAAGAGGTTGGCCGAAGACCATGCGCCTATGATGCGTTCAGGATCGCCCGACCCGGTGAGATTGAAGCTGCGGTCATTGAACGCGGCTATCTGCTCGAAGGTCTGGTTCTGGTCGCGGTAGTCGGCATAATTCGGATAGGAGTGAAAGTCCTGGTCGAGATCGAGCTTGCGATTGTCCATCCACACCATCACGATCCGGTCGGGATCGTCGTAAGGCAGGGCGCGAAGCAGAATGGCGTTGACCACGCTGAAGATCGCTGTCGTCGCGCCTATGCCTATGCCGAGCGCGAGCACGATCACAGCCGTAAAGCCCGGGCTCTTCCACAGCATCCGAATCCCGTAGCGAAGATCCTGCAAAAGTCTTTCCATGCCCTCTCTCCTCTGAAGAATCTCAAATTTGAGATTTGAGATTTGAGATCATTCGTACCTTAGCGCAGCAACGGGGTCGAGCTTCGCCGCCCTGCGTGCGGGGATGTAGCAGGCCGCCACGCCCACGGCTATCAGGAACAGGGTCACGACCGCAAAGGTTATTGGATCGGTCGCCGTGACTCCAAAGAGCAGGCCCGCAAGAAGCCGCGTTGCGGCAAAAGAGCCAGCGATGCCAGCCGCCACTCCCGCCCCTATCAGTAGAAATCCTTTCCGAACGACGAGCATGAGCACGTCCGACTTCGACGCGCCAAGCGCCATGCGTATTCCGATCTCGTGCGTCCGCTGAGTGACCGAGTAAGCCATCACGCCGAAGATGCCAACGGCCGCAAGCGTCATGGCGATTGCAGAAAAAAGCGCAAGCAACATCATCGCAAATCGACGCGGGGCGATTGACTGCCCTACGAGCGTGTCCAGTTTATGGATCTCGTATACCGGCTGGTCCTTATCTATGGCCTGCACTTCGCGCGTGATCGACTCTTTGAGAGCGAGGGGGTCTCCATAGGCCCTGACCACGAGGTTCATTCGCCGGTAGTAGCCAGCATTTTGAGCGAGCGCGAAATTGATTTCAGGATGCAGCGGGTCGTCGAGCCTCTGCTGCGCAGAATCCTCTACCACGCCCTTGACCGTCAGCCATATGCCCGGTCTGTTTTGCCGGACGAGCATGATCCGTTTGCCCACGGCCTCCTTGCCTGGCCAGTATCTTTCGGCTAGCGTACGGTTGACGATGACGACCGGAGGAGTATTCGAGCGGTCCTGCTCGGAGAACTCTTCGCCCTGTATCAGCCGAATACCCATCGTGCGATAGTAGCCAGGACTGACTGTTCGGGTATCCATACTGCGCGTAAGCGCGGACGGGTCGACGGAGTCGCTCTCGATGGTGAACGTGGCGTTCTCGGTATAAATGAACGGCATGTGCGATGCAACGCCTGAGGATTCGACGCCCGGCAGCTTACTAACTCTTTCGATGAGCTGTTCGTAAAAGGCCGTCTTTTTCTGGGCATTGTCATACCTGCCCGGCGGCAGGTTCATGCGCATCGAGATGAGCTTTTCAGCGTCGAACCCCGGATTCACCTGAGCGATGCGCGCGAAGCTGTTTATCATCAGCCCGGCGGAGATAAGCAGCACTAGAGAGAGCGCGACCTCGGCGACGACCAGCACGTTTTGCGAGCGCCGCCCTCGGAGGCTCAAAGAAGCCTTCTGGCTGTCTTCCTTCATCGAGTCGCTGAGGTTGACCCTCGATGCCTGAAAGGCTGGCCAGAGGCCGAACAGAAATGCGGTCAGGGCAGAGACGGCCATTGTGAAGACGAGCACCGGGCCGTTTATTTTGATCTCCGTGCCCACGGGGATGCTGTTTTCGGGGACAAGCCCGACAAGCGCATCGATGCCCCAGCTTGCAATAAGCAGGGCGACCCCTCCGCCCGCTGCCGCAAGCAGAAGGCTTTCAGCAAGCAACTGGCGTATGATGCGAAAGCGGCTCGCCCCGAGCGCGGTGCGGATGGCGATCTCTTTTTTCCTGTTGACGGAGCGGGCCAGTAGAAGGTTTGCGATATTGACGCAGGCGATGAGCAGTATGGCGGCCACAGCGTATATCAGGACTATCAAGGCGCGCTGCACAGAGCCGAGCGTCCAGTCGAGATAGGAGATCAGGCTTATCCCCCTGCCTTCATATTCCGGATGAAGACCGGCGAAATCCTGCTCAAGGCGA
>DASTET010001000.1:0-2099 GCA_035709445.1 Blastocatellia bacterium
TCGCTTGCTATCCTGCTCTTCCTTGCCGTCTCGTCGGTTGAGACATCGGAACGAGGAGCAACCGAGTCTTCAGGGCGTATGGTTGCGGTCGGGTCCTTTGCCCTGTCGCCGCTAGGAGAGCCGGGCTTGAGCGGGGTCACGCTGACCGAGTCTTTGTCCTTCTTCACTCGGAGCGCTTCTTCAGGATTAATCTTGGCCAGCTCTTCGCGCTGAGAAGCAGGGGCAGCGGGCTTAGGAGCAGCGTCGCTCTCTCTGGCCGTATCCTGCGCCACTCGGCGTTCCGTCTCAGCGGGAGTGGGCTCGGATTTTACTTCATTTTTTTGAACCTCTTTTTGAGCGTCAGCCGTAGCAACTGCGCCTGCCGCTTCGCCGACGGGCTGCTGATCGGTCTTCTCACTGCTGACCGCAGCGGCTGCCTGCTGCCTGCTCTCATCGCGCGCGACCGCAGGACCGGCGACATCGTTACTGGCGGCGGCGCGCTCTCCTGGGCTTTGAGCAACGAGCGTGGCCGGCGTGACCGGGGTTGCTTCAGGCGCAGGCGCCGGGGCCGCGTCTGCTTTGGCAAGCGACGCGCTGGACTCTGTATCAGAGACCATTTGCGCGGGAGCAGAATTCTTAGTAGAACGAACAAGCGGGATGCTCACGGCGAGGGCGATCAGGGCGACGGCGGCCAATGCCACCTGTGGCCTTGCAAGTCCGATGAAGAATCCCTTGAGCGATGCGAGCCAGCCAGCCGGGTCGTAGCTTGGTGCGGGCGCGGGGCCTGAGATCAAAGCGGTAGTTTCAGCCTGCGCCATCCGCGCGAGCGCCACTGTGGCCTTGCGGCAAGGCGCGCAGAGCGATATATGCCGCTCATAGCCGGCCCGCTCTGCGGGCGTCAGGCAGTGCTCTATGTACATATTTGCGAGGTCGGGATCGAACTCTTTGCAGAAAGGCTCTGCTGCGATCTCTTCGCTTCGCCGGGCCCGCAACAGGTTATCGATGGTCCTATCTTCAGTTTTCCGAAACATCTTCATCGCTTAACGGGTCTTCTCCTCCGAGAGAACGAACTCAAATCCTCTGCTTGCGGTATTTTTATTATCTGGGCGCAATTACGCCTCCACGGTTCTTCGTCCCGCGCTCAGCCTCGCGCTCTGCCGCCGCCGATTCGTAGAGATATTCGCGCACGTTTATGTCCATGCGCTCGGCGGCAAGCTCTATGGCCTCGGTCACTTCGCGCCTGTTGAAGTGATGATCGCGGGCCAGGCTCTTTTCAACGAGCTTGCGCGTTCGCTTCTGCACTTTCGTAAGCCACCGGCTGATGGTCGCTTCGTGAACGTTAAACAACTGACCTATCTCGCGCAGCGTCATCTCGTCATAGTAATAATAGGCCATCAGCAACCGCTCTCGCGGCTCAAGGTCTGAGATCGCCCGGCGCAACGCATCGGACACAGCCGCCCGGTAACGCTCTCTTATGAATCCCGTCTCGGCGCCCGCCTCGCGGTCCGAAACGTCCGATGCGCGGACGAGCCGGTCCATGTCTTCGGGCTCCTCGGTCTGAACGAACCGGCTCGACTGGCGATGCAGATCGGCCGAGAGCTGAAACACCACCGCGCGAAGCCAGCCCCTCAGCGAGCCGCGCCCCGAATAAAAAGAGAACTTGCTCACCCGCGAGCCGCCCGACTCGCGCAGCCCGTACAGCTCGGCGAAAGTAGAATCCGCAAGCTGCTCGGCAGCGCTCGCGTCCTGCGTCATCGTGCGGGCGATGCTGACCATATAGCTCCGGTAGTCGCGAAAGAAGTCTTCCCACGCGGCATCGTCGCCTTTGGCGCAGGCCACGGCGAGACACAGATCGTCAGCGTTGAGCGACTCGACATACTCCGAAAGCGCCTGCCGCGCGGCAGGCGCAGGCCCGGGATTACCGCTCGTCTGCTCTATGGTATCGCCGAGATATTTCTTTGCCGATGAGTACAGAGCGCCGGCCAAATCGTCGGCGCTGACACTGTAACGGCGCTCGATGCGCGCCAAAAGCTGCTCTATCTCTCTGGCAAACGCTTTTTGGAATTCTTCAACTGTCATCATTATCCAAAGGCGTCGGTTCGGGTCCGTAACGCGCTGGC
>DASTET010001001.1:0-2954 GCA_035709445.1 Blastocatellia bacterium
TAAGCGCCCTGTACGCGCTCCGGTTCGCCATTAGAGGTTGAAAGGTTGAAATCGCCGTAATAAAAACCGGCCACCCCGTCGAAGCTGCGGTTCTGATCTCTCCATTCGCGGTAATCAGGCATCGAGCTGCCGGAGATTGGCACGCCCTGTGAATTCATCGTCGACCACAGGAAGACAAGTCGTTCTGCTTCTGGATAAGGAAGCTGTCTGAGCAGAACAGAGTCGACTACGCTGAAGATCGCTGTGTTTGCCCCTATTCCGAGCGCCAGCGTCAGCACTGCGACCAGAGTGAAGCCAGGATACTTGCGCATCATCCGCAACCCGTATCGCAGATCGTGCAGCACAGATTCCACAAGCGGAATGCCTCTCCTGTCTCTGTATGCCTCTTTAACCTGCTCTACCCCTCCGAACTTCCTCAAGGCAGCATAACGCGCCTCCTCAGGGCTCATCCCCTGCTGCCTGTAATCTTCCTCCTGCATTTCGATATGGGCCCGAAGCTCATCTTCCAGATCTCGCTCAAGCCTGCCTTTGAAAAAGATTGCGCGCAGACGGTGTATGAAGACTCGTAATCGGCTCATAGGTTCTCCTCGGTGGGGTTGAGAAACCGCGTCATGATGGCGGCCGTCCGGTGCCAGCTCTCCTCTTCAGCGGCAAGCCGCTTGCGACCCGCCCTTGTGATCGAATAATACTTTGCGCGCCGGTTGTTCTCCGATATGCCCCATTTGGAGCTGATCCACCCCATCTGTTCGAGTTGCAAAAGCGCGGGGTATATCGTCCCCTGATTGAGCTGGAGCAGATTGCCGCTGATCTGCTCGATCCGCCTTGCGACCCCGTATCCGTGAAGCGGGCCGAGCGTGGCCAGGGTCTTGAGCACCATCAGGTTGAGCGTGCCGGGGAGAAGGTCGTTCTTATTCTGTTCCATTTAAGCTCCTGTTGTTCATCAACAGGAGTTTAAACCTTTTCCTGTAGGCGGTCAACATAAAATCATAATCTCATGGCGGGAGCACGCTGTTGACTACCGGTTAATTTTGATCTGAGAGAGCAAAGTGATAAGCTATCGGAGTTTAAGGAATCGGTTGGGGGTTTTATGCGCGAGATAAAGCGAATTCGCAGCCAGCTACGACACGCTTTTGAAGGACCGGCCTGGCACGGGCCGTCCGTCCGAGAGCTTCTCTCGGATGTTACCGCAGAGCGCGCAGCCGCACGGCCCATACCGGGCGCGCACAGCATCTGGGAGATCACGCTTCATATAATGACCTGGGAGCGGGTAGTTCGCCTGAGGCTCGATGGAGATATGCCAGACGACCCGCCCGACCAAGAGAACTGGCCAAAGGTTTCGGACACGAGCCAGCAATCCTGGCAAAAGACGATTGCAGAGCTTGAAGAGGGTAATAAAGCTCTGCGCGATGCAATCGCACGCCTCGATCAGTCGAGGCTTGATGAGATCGTGCCGGAAAAGGTCTATTCGTTCTACTTCATGCTTCACGGGATCATTCAACACGACCTCTACCACGCCGGGCAAATAGCCTTGCTTAAAAAGGCCTGACGCAAGCCCGGCATCGGGCTGAGATCGTGCCAGGATAAATGACCCGCTGATTACGGAAGGTGTCCACTACTCAGCATATCCTCGGCAACTGTTCACCCGCCAGCATATCGACTATGCGGGTGCCCCCGAATCCGGTGACCATTGCGACTATCCCCTCAGGCTCGGCCTTGACTTCGCCTATTATGCACGCATTGCGGCCATAAGGGTTTCGCTTCATCCTTGCCACGAGAGCCTCCGCAATCTCGCTTGAAGCTATCGCAATCAGCTTCCCTTCGTTGGCGACGTAGAGCGGGTCGAGCCCAAGAATCTCGCATGCGCCTTTCACTTCTTCGCGCACGGGGATCAGCTCTTCACGAATCTCTATGCATACGTCGGAGGCGAGGGCTATTTCGTTGAGCGTAGTAGCTGCGCCGCCGCGCGTAGGGTCGCGCAACGAGCGAATCCCGTCCGCGCCTGCTACGAGGGCTGCTTCGTCCAGCATATCTTCGACAAGGGAGTTGAGCGGCGCGGTGTCGCTTTCCACATCTGTCTCAAGATCGAGCTCGCCGCGCGCGATCATAATCGTCGTGCCGTGATCTCCGATCATTCCGCTCAGTATAACGCTGTCACCGGGACGGGCGCGGGAGGCCGAGATTTGAACGGGCCGCTCGATTATGCCTATGCCTGCCGTGTTGATGAATAACTTGTCGGCGCCTCCTTTCTGAACGACTTTTGTGTCGCCCGTCACTATCTCGACGCCTGCTTCAAGCGCGGCCTCGCGCATCGAGGCGAGTATCAGCTTCAAATCCTCAATCGGAAATCCCTCTTCGAGGATGAACCCGGCTGAAAGGTACAACGGGCGGGCGCCGCTCATAGCGATATCGTTGACCGTCCCGTTCACTGCCAGCTTTCCGATGTCGCCGCCGGGGAAGAATATCGGATCGACGACAAACGAATCCGTAGTGAAAGCCATCCTCACGCGCCTTTCGGCGCCGTCGCTCGCAGGTCCGGCATCGAAGACTGCCTGGTCTTCGAGCATCTCAAGCAGCGGATTCCTCAGGTATTCCAGAAACAATCCTTCGACAAGCTCGTGCATGGCCCTGCCGCCGCTGCCATGCGCCAGCGTGATGTGGGTGTCTCTTATTCTTGCTTTCCTTCGTCGCGCTCGCTCTACGCGCTCAAACAGCGGCGAAGGTGAGAAGTCTTCAGTCATTCTTTTTATCTAGCGACGAAGCAACACAGAAGCCTCTCGTTCATTCGAGGATCAGGGCTGCATCGATCTTTCAGCAACTTTCGACAACCGCCCGAAGTTGTAATAAGCCGCGCACGCGCCTTCGCTTGAGACCATGCACGACCCGATGGGAGTTTCGGGCGTGCAGGCGGTGCCAAAGACCTTGCATTCCCATGGCTTCTTCACGCCTTTGAGAAT
>DASTET010001002.1:0-4727 GCA_035709445.1 Blastocatellia bacterium
CCAGGCGAGCGAGTACCACTTCCAGGTGAACCCCTGCCAGATCGTGCTGAATCGAGAGCTGTTGAAAGAGAGTATGACCAGCACCACGATGGGCGCATACAGGAAAAGGTATACGAGCGCCGTCATAACGGAAAGCGGCCCCGCTCGCACTTTCTGGCTCTTCTGCGCGCTCACGGCATGTCAATATCTTTTATCTCCCCATAAATGGTCAAGCCGACGTTGAGAAGCCGGAATTCAGAAGCCAGAAGCCAGAAGCCAGAATCTCTGACGCAGCATCCCGATTCATGCCGGGTGAAAGAAATCAGAATCTGTATCGACCGCCTTCCGGCTTCTGGCTTCTGAATTCTGGCTTCTGGCTTCTCAATTCTTGCCCTGTTTGACACAGGTGTAGTCGCAAACTAGAATTGAGTTCCCGGTAATTGACCAAGGAGAACGGGCTTTGAGGATACTTGTCGGCTTCACCCTTTTTCTGTTTCAGACAACACAGACCGAAGAAAGATCTCTAATAGATCTGATTCTCAAGGCGAGCCCTATTGCCAAGGCGGTGCTCGCGCTCCTGCTTCTCTTCTCCGTCGTCTCCTGGGCGATAATCTTCAGCAAGTGGTTCTCGCTCAGACGCGCCGAGCGCGCAACGAGCGATTTTCTAGCGAGGTTTTCGAGCAGGGCCAAGCTCTCGGACGTTTATATCGATTCTGAAAACAACCGTCAGAGCCCCGTCGCAAGGCTCTTCCTAGCCGGGTACCGCGAGATCACGAACCAGATGGGCGATGAGCACGGCAGGGTCCGCTCCGTCGAATCGGTGCAGCGCGTCCTTCAGTCGGCCTCTATAGATGAAGTGAGTAGCCTTGAAAAAAACCTGAGCTGGCTTGCGACAACAGCAAACGCATCGCCCTTCATAGGTCTGTTCGGCACGGTCGTCGGCATAGTAATCGCCTTCCAGGGACTCACTACTGCAACCACCTCTTCGATTCAGTCGGTCGCCCCCGGCATTGCCGAGGCCCTTATCGCAACCGCAGCCGGAATTGCAGCCGCCGTCCCCGCTGCGATATTCTATAATTACTTTTTGAATCGGATAAAATCTCTGACTGCTGTCATGGATCGCTTCTCGCTCGAGCTTCTCAACCTGATCGAGCGGAATTACATCAAAGCTAACGTGTAAGAAAAGATGGCTTTTACCGATCAAAGAGGCCGGACCCAATCTTCGCTGGCGGAGATCAACGTCACGCCGCTCGTCGATGTGATGCTCGTGCTGCTCGTCATCTTTATGGTTACAGCCCCCATCCTTCAGACTGGCATCGAAGTCAACCTCCCGAAGACTAGAGAGGCGAGCGCCGAACAACCCCGCGCACGCTCCGTCGTCGTCAGCATAGACAAGGACGGCAACATCTTTCTCAGCACGAGAGAAGACGCCCGCCAGGTCAACGTAAACGACCTTCTATCGCTCATCGTTGAAAAGCTCGGCCAGAGCGGAGAACGAAAGGTTTACGTTCGCGGCGATGGTGAGACGCCTTATAGAATAATCGCCTATGTGCTCGACATAGCAAAGCAGGCAGGCGCCGAGGTGAGCCTCGTCACCGAGCCGACCGTTAAGAAGAGATGATCCCCCTCGCCTCACACTCAAGCGATTCTTCGACCGGGGGCTCCCGTCTCGGGCTTGCCCTCTCTCTCTGCCTCCACCTTCTGGTGCTCGCGGCGCTCTTCTTCTGGTTCAAACAGACAATCTCTACTCAATTCGTCGCGGCGGGGCCTGGCGAGGGCGGCGAAGGCGGCGGAGGCTCCATAGAGGTCGGCGTCGCGGACCCATCAGCCATTCTGGGGTTCGCCCGGCCACAGACCGTCTCCTTCATAGGCGACGAAAACTCTCCCGTAAACAACGCGAGGGTAGAGTCGAGCCGCGCAGTCCCGTCAGACGCTGACGCGCTTCTTCCGCCAACCGAAAGAGAGAAGCCCTCCCCCGATTCGATAAAGACCGACCGGCCCGTCGCCACACAGCACGAGCGCATATTCACCGGGAAAGAGGAGCGCGGACGGGGAGCTTCCAATAGCGCACAGGTGGGGCGAAGTTATGGAAGCCCTACGCCCGCCATGGCCGGGGGTATCGGAATAGGCTCCGGGGGCGGGTTTGGAGGCGGGACAGGGCTTCCCGGCGGCTCCGCTTACGGTCGCCTCATACAGAGCATCTTCAGCAGGAATTATTCGCCGCCTGCGGTCGAAGCCGCAGGCACCGAGTACGTCATCATACTTGTTCGCATAGCGCGAGACGGGAGGATACTCTCGGTCGCCAATGGCCGCGTCTCTCCGGCCTATTTCAAAAGGAGAAGCCCGCTCGCACTTGTAAATAACGCCGCCGAGCGGGCGGTCCTGGCGGCAAACCCTCTGCCGCCTTTTCCGGCAGGTTTTCTCGGCGGCTCGCAGGAAGCCGTGGCGGAGGTTTGGTTCCGCTACCCGAAGTGATATACTAAATCAGTTCTACCAGTTCGAGGCCCGCTGCGTTTACATGCAATGGACTCTTTTTGCGGACGTCGGCATTTTAAGCGACTCTTGGATACGGTTATTATGACAAACGGGAAGTTCTTCGCCGTAGTGATGACAATAATGATCTCAGCCGTGATGGTCGAGGCAGGCCGCGCAGGCCAGGAGACACAGCCCGATCCGCAGGATCTGCGCAAACAGATGGGCACGATCATCGTCACGCCCGGCAGCGGCCCTAACCTCGCCCTCGCCGATTTCGTCGCCCGCTCCGCCGGTATCGAGGCCGCGACAGCCGCGTTCAACCAGGTGCTGCTCGCCGACCTCGAATTCGCCGCCGTCTCAGGGATAGTCGGAAAAAGCCTCATCCCCAAGACGCCGCTTCCCGACCCGGCCTCGCTCAAGTATGAAGAGTGGCTCGAAGACCCTGTTCGCGCCGACTATGTCGCATTCGGCAATCTTCAAGGGAGCGGCGCAAGCCTTTCGGCTGATACTTATCTCTATGATGTAAAGACCAAACAACAGCTCATCGCCTCGCGCCACACCGGCGACGCGCGGCGTATGGCGCACGAGTTCGCCGACGAGATCGTCAAACTGCTTACGGGCCGCGACGGAATTGCAACATCGAAGATCGCATACGTTGCGGGCGACTCGATCAACCTTATGGACTACGATGGATTCAATCAACGTCGCTTCGCAACCGATGGGCCGATCCTTCGCTTCCCTCAGTTTTCGCCCGATGGCCGATACCTCGCCTATGTGAGCTATAAGACGGGCGTGGCCAACATCGTGGTCCGATCCGCTGAAGGCGGGCTCGTTGGCGGCACCAGCTTCAATTCGACGACATCCTCTCCATCGATATCGCCAGGCGGTCAGCTCGCCTTCAGCTCGGCCATCAGCGGCGACGGCTCTATGGAGATATATGTCTCGAACCTCGACGGGTCGAACCCGCGCCGCCTTACACGGACGGCAAAGGCCGTAAACATATCGCCGAGATGGAATCCCCGGACCGGGCGCGAGATCGCCTTCATATCGGATCGCGGCGGGTCCCCGCAGGTCTATGTGATGGACGCGAGCGGGGCGAACCAGCGCCTCCTTATATCGCGCGGCGGCCACGCCGATTCGCCATCCTGGTCGCCCGACGGGCGCTATCTCGCTTTCACCTACGGCGGTGCAGGCAGCTTTCAGATATTTGTCGCCGATGTCGCATCGGGGCAGCTTCTACAGGTCACTTCGCAGGGAAGAAACGAAAGCCCTTCGTGGTCGCCCGATGGCCGGCACCTGGCATTTCAATCGAATCGAACAGGAAGATGGGAAATCTGGCAGATGCATATAGACGGCAGCGGCCAGCGACAGGTCTCTCGCGGGGGAGGCCGTCTGCCGACCTGGGCTAAATAGATTGGCGGGCCGCCGGTCGTGAATGGGTCGCCTCGAAAACCCGCCATTCACATACCGGCGCTCCCTCATTTCATAAATGAAAGGAGACTCAAAATGGCAATCAGGGCGACAAGAATTCTTGCGATCATTTTTGCAGCAGCACTCTCTTACGGCGCAGCCGGGTGCGCAAAACCCAAAGTCCAGCTTCAGGTATCGCGCGACAGGATTCAACAGGGCGAGGACGTCAGCGTAAGCTGGACCGCTAAGAATGCAAAGCAGGTCACCATCAACGGCGAGGCCGTCGATAAGGCGGGCTCGAAGGTCTACAACCCGGACAATACGACTACTTACACGGCCGTCGCCACTCGCGGCAAAAAGGAGGCCCGCGATTCCAAGATCGTAGCCGTAACTCCTCGCCCGCCCCGGCCAACAATCAGCATATCGGCTGAGCAGGACGCAATAAAACGCGGCCAGAGCACTACGCTCAGGTGGAACTCTTCAAACGCCGACCGCGTCAATATCTCAGAGCTTGGCACGGTCCCTGGCTCCGGGTCTCGCGTCGTATCGCCCTCGCAGTCGGTTACCTACACCGCAACCGCTGACGGCCCCGGAGGGTCGGCAACCGATTCCACTCGCGTGACGGTCACCGAAGAGACCCCGGCTGCGACAGGCGAGCGGCCACGCACGACCGCCCCCAACCCGACCATAGCCGCCTTGTTCGGGCAGTCGGTTCAGGCCATCTTCTTCGGCTACAACCTGGCAGAGCTCACGCCTGAATCTAGAGACCGGCTCCGCCGCGCTGCCGACTGGCTTACTCAGGGGCCGAATCGCTCGATAGTCTTTCGTATAGAAGGCCATTGCGACCCGCGCGGTACTGAAGA
>DASTET010001003.1:0-14062 GCA_035709445.1 Blastocatellia bacterium
CATTCGGCAGGTCACTTGAGACCGAGCCACTAAGCCCGGTCACTTTCACAACGGCATTTAATTCGTCGGCGATGTACAGCTTGATGTCCCCGCTATTACCACTCAACCAGAGTCCTCCGGCATAGAGGCGCCGCAGATTAATGGTTATCACCCCACTATGGCCGCTGATGCTAGAACCACGCCCGGACTGCTCGAGATTGATGTTGCCGCTATTACCGCTGATGCGGAGCGCGCCGTCTATCTCTCCGATGTTAACCGGGCCGCTAACGCCGTTAACGCTAAGATTGACATATCGTGGGAGACTCAACAGCACGCGATGCTTGACTTGGATTACTATATTCTCGCAACCCACGGTTTCACTCTTTATGAGCAAATTACCAAGTACCTGCCGCAAAACGACTTTGTTGCAATCCAGCTCGGCGCGGCTGCGCGCCGTTCGCTCGATCTCGACGATTGCCGTATCGCCATCAATAGTCTTGATGTCAACGCTGCCGTTAATCCCGGAAACTTCAACACGCGCTCTAGCTGGAAGAGTAAAGCTTCTATTAATTTCATCGCGCTCTTGATAGACGGTCGCGCATACGGACGATGCCGCCAGGATAAGCACTAACACGGCACAAGTTGTATTGATTGCTGAGTTTTTCATTTCATTTACTCCTTCTCCTTTGAACAACTTTCTACATACGCTGAAGAACGATAAAGCCGGTCACACCCGAAACCTCGATTCGCGGCCCGCCTGAGCCGAGGCGCGCGGAATGGTTTGAAGCGTCAACACTAACCAAAGCGAGACCCTGAATCTTGTTGGAGACACCGCCGGTTGTATTGCTGATACTCAATTCCGCGTTCAGGTCGCTGGCTAGTCGTAAGTAAACGTTGCCACTAACGTTACTTACACGCAGTCGGGCAGCGTTGATGCGCTCGATAGCGAGGCGGACATGCCTGCTGACGCCCGATACGGTTAAGGCTCCATTGAAGTGCCTGACATCGACGCTGCCACTGATACCATTCAGATCAATCGCGCCACTGATGCCGCTGATGTTAAAATCGCCACTGATACTTCTTCCAGTCACGCTCACCTGGCGTGGAACTTTAAGTACGACGCGATTCAGTAGATCGATGCTGGAACGCTCAGTGCCATCGTTTTTTTGTTGGATGGTCAATCCCGACGAAGTCTGTTCGACAGAAACTTTTCGGTTAGCCAAATCGTCGCTGTTCTTCGCCGTGCGATAAATGTGCACTTCGGCAACCGACCCATCAGTTCCCTCCACGGAAACAGGGCCGCTGATAATAGACACATCTATATGTGCGCCGGCTGCGAGTTGATAAGTTTGATGTTCCTCCTCTTGCCCGGTCACGGCTCGGGCCGCTTCATTCCCCGACCTGACATTTACATTGACGGCTTCTGCCTTCTGCTGTTTTGTATGGCCGCTCAGAATTAACAGAGCGACAGCGCCGGTCACCAGTGCTGAAACAATCGAGCGATCCTTCATATTCACACTCCTTGCGCGATTAACGTTCGTGAGTAAAAGACACAACCATGGAGCTCAACTTATTTAGAACTGATTGAATAATGCGGCCTTGTGATGATACCGCAACTCTTTTCAGCGATGCCTTAGACTGCTCCCATCGCCGCCATCAGCTGAGCATCCCGCTCACTCATACCGCAACGCCACCAGCGGGTCCACTTTCGCCGCCCGCCGCGCCGGGATAAAACTGGCGAGCAGTGCCACCCCCACCAACAGAAGTGTGATTGCAGCCAGAGTCGCCGGATCATTGGCCTCCACACCGAAGAGCAAATCCCTGATCAGCCGGGTGAGTGCCAAAGATGCCGCCAGGCCGATCATCACCCCGGCAAAGATGAGTTTAGCGCCTTGCCCCATGATCACTTTCAGGACGTCCCGCGCCCCGGCGCCCAGCGCCATGCGCACGCCGATCTCCCGTGTCCGCTGAGCCACTTCGTAGGACATCACCCCGTAAATGCCGATCGCCGCCAGCCCCGCCGCCAAGGCGGCAAACCCCGATAACAACAGGGTCGTGAACCGCTGCGGGCCCACCATCTCGGAAACCGTTGATTCCAGCGGCTTGAAGGAATGAATCGGCTGGTATTTGTCTACCGCCGCCAGCGCCGCGCGGACCGGCGCTGCCAGCATCATTGGGTCACCTGATTGGGCCCGCACAACGAGCGACATAGACCCCCAGTTCTCCTGTAAATAAGAGAAGTACATGTGCGGGGACGGCTCGCGGCTCAGGGTCCAATACCTTGCCCCGCCGACGACGCCGACAATCTCGCGCGACGATTTACCCGTCCCGCGGCTGAACTCGCCGTTGATGTGTTTACCGATCGGGTCTTCGCCGGGGAAATATTGTTGGGCGAACGTTTCATCAATGATCACGACCGCCGGCGCCCCTTTCGTGTCGCGGTCATTGAAGAACCGTCCCGCGCGCAACGGGATGCCCATCGTCCTGAAATAATCGCCACTCACCTGGTTGATATTCGCCGACAACTGCCGCTCGGGAGGCAGCGGCGGGTGTTCATCAATACCGAAAGAGAACGACGCGTTCAGGCTGTTGATGGCTCCGGCGTCGCGTACGCCGGGAATCGCCCGGACCCGTTCAAGCAAATCCCGATAAAAGGCCGTGACCTTGACGAACTCTCCGTACCTCGCTCCTGACGGGTCGATCTTCGCGGTCAGGACGCCAGCAGGTTCGTACCCCAGGCTGACGTGCGCCAGCCGCCACAAACTCTTGATCATCAGCCCGCCGCCGACTAACAGCACCATCGCCAACGCCACCTCCGCGACGACCAGCGCCGAGCGGAGACGGCTGCGCGGCCCGGCAGACCTGCCGCCCTCTTTTAAGGCCTCGTTGAGATCAGTCCTTGAAAGCTGTAGCGCCGGAACCAGGCTGAAGAGGGCGCCGGTCAGGAGAGAAAGCACAAAGGTGAAACCGAGCGCCGCCCCGTCAACCTTCAATGACGCGACGCGCGAGTTCGCGTCAGCCAGATACTCAGGCAGCCCGCCCGCAAGGAACTGAATCGCCCAGTTCGCCAGAAGCAGACCGAAGCCGCCGCCGATAAAAGCCAGTACCGCGTTTTCAACCAACAATTGGCGCATGACACGCCCCCGCCCCGCGCCCAGCGCCGCTCGAATCGCCACCTCTCTACGCCTGACTTGGCCGCGGGCCAGCAAGAGGTTGGCGATGTTGGCGCAGGCGATCAGCAGCACGAAGCCGACCGCCCCCAACAACAGCAACAGCATCGGGCGGACTTCCGCCGACAGCAGCGCCTGTGGGAGGCCGACTCGCGTACGCACCTCTGAGTCGGATTTGTTTCCGACCTCGCGCGAAATCGCTTCGACTTCGGCGCCGGCCTGCCCTGAGGATACGCCAGATTTACGCCGACCGATCACCTCAAGGTAGCCGGCGGCATCATTCTCGTCAGCCGCTGTGAATGCCAGCGGCGTCCACAGATCGGTCTTGGCGAGGAATCGGAAGTCCGCGGGCATGACGCCGACGACGACGTAAGGAACGCCATTCAGAGTGATTGCTTGCCCGATGATCTGAGGGTCTGCGGCGAACCGCCGCTGCCAGAACTCATGGCTGAGGATGACGACGCCGTTAGCTCCGGGGTGATCTTCCTCGCTGAGGAAGACACGGCCGAGTTGCGGCGACACGCCGAGCAGGGAGAAGAGGTTGGCCGAAACTTGGAAGCCTTGCAGCCGCTCCGGCTCGCCCTCGCCGGTTAGGTTCGCGGGCCACCCCTTGTTGCTGAGGGCTGCAATGTCGGCGAAGCTGTTACTGCGGCCCTTCAAGTTCAGGTAGGTTACTGGTGATAACGGCCACATGGTTTCGCCGCCCGGCGAGTTGTAAATCGTAACTAGTTCGTCAGCCTTAGGGTAAGGCAGGGGCCGGAGTAGCACGGCGTTGACGACGCTGAAGATGGCGGTGTTGGCGCCGATGCCGAGCGCCAAGGTGAGGATTACCACGGTAGTGAAGCCGGGATTCTTCACCATCATCCGCAAGCCGTAACGCATGTCCTGCACCAGGTCGTCCAGCCAGCGCGTACCCCTGGCGTCGCGGCACATCTCCTTCACCTGCTCCGGCCCGCCCAGCGCCAGGCGCGCCTGCCGCCGCGCCTCCCCCGCATCCACCCCACGTGCGATCAGGTCGGCCGTGTGTTGCTCCAGGTGGAAACGCAGTTCTTTTTCGATCTCTTCTTCCATCTTGCTCCGGCGCCACAGGCGCTGCCACCAGTTCATTGTGTACCTCCTTCGGTCAGGTTGAGGATCAGCCCGACGGCCTCCGCCAGCCGCTGCCAGCCGGCGGTCTCGGTCTCCAACTGCGCCCGCCCTTTGCGCGTCAGGCGGTAGAACTTGGCCTCCCGTCCGGTCTCAGTCGCCAGCCACTCGGCCGAGAGTAGGCGGCGATTCTCGAGGCGGTGCAGGGCCGGGTAGAGCGAGCCCTGCGGCACCCGGACGACGCCGCGCGACACCTGTTCCAGTCGTTGGGCGATGGCGTAGCCGTGGACCGGGCCGAGGGCGACGACCTTCAGGATCAGCAAATCAAGGGTGCCTTGCGGCAGGTCGGATTTCTCGGTCTTCATTATTTACACCTCGTACTCCTACATATATATCCGAGGACGTGTAGAAGCGCAAGGCGTGTGTGCAGCGAGATCGGTTTCAGCGCCTCCGGGTGATCAGGGGAAGGGTGAGAAGGGCGGCTTTTTTGCGTGAAATCTGACCCTCGCTGAACCCCCAGGCGTGCATGCGCGCGAGGCCACGCGGCGGTGTTTATTTGCCCTAGAAGCGTTCCGGGGTGTAACGGCTCGGCTGTGGGGGCAACCGCTTGAAATAGGCGGGAATGCGCTTCACGGCGGGCAATCAGGAATGTCATTCGACTTTCGCGCCCCCAGGGTGTATAGATGCTGGCCAGGTGCGAGGAACACTTCTTTTAGGAGCGCGTAAGTTGCTTCGGACACTCAGGGTGTCTAATACAGGTTCGGCTTGGGGGTGAGATCACCGGCGAGAGGGGAAAGAAAGGGATGCAGACATTTCATAGTTTTCGTCTTCAAATGAGTCTTCTGATCGCCTTGAGTGTCCTCTTATTACCGATTGGTAGCCTCGCGACGAACCATTCGCCGGACCCGGATCAAATTTGGATTGGCACAATTGAAACTGCCGGCTTTTGGGGAACCCTGCGGTTGAAGGTGGTTCAGCAGGGGGGACTCTGGAAAGGCGAATCCGACTTCGGCGTAGCGGGCACCCGCGTATCAACCTCTGTCCGCAGTCTCAAGATTGACGGTGACAAGTTTTCCTTCTCGGCGGATGTCCAGGTAATGGACGTTCGCTTCGCCCTTCACCTTTACGGGAAGCGTTACGGCAACAGACTCAGAGGGGTTGTCTCAGTTGATCGAGACGACAGGACTAGGACGACGGGGACGTGGGAACTTCGATTGGACGAAGGTACTCAATCCGGCCAAGCCGTAGTCGAATTGCCGGAACCTACTGGTCCGTACGCCGTCGGTAGAACATCGTTCCACTGGAAAGACGCATCACGTCAAGAGGTCATGACTGACGATCCCGGCGACGGGCGTGAAATCATGGCTCAAGTTTGGTACCCGGCACAGCTTCCGGTAAAGGCACCGTCCACGGCTGCTTATTTCCCCGATCTGGGATTGCTCAGGACTGCCTTCAGTGATTCGAGACGAATTACCCTTGCGGCGGTCCGAAGCCATGCATTTTCTGACGTCCGAATTGCCACCTCCCGCGAGCCGTTCCCGGTGGTGATTTTCTCACCCGGGGCGGGCATGAGCACTTTTTTTTATTCCGCAGTGGTCGAAGAGCTAACCAGTCACGGCTATATCGTGGTCGGGATCAATCATCCGTATGAATCTCTGGGGGTGGTATTCCCGGACAAGCGTGTCGCGCAATACGACGAGAGTCAATTGAAGTCCGGGCGGCGGATGCTTCCTTCGTAATTGATAATTTGACGAAACTCAACACAAGCTCGCCGATGTTCCGAGGGCGTATTAACCTCGCCCATATCGGAATCTTCGGCCACTCCCGGGGCGGGCTGGCGGCGGCCATGGCCTGTCAACATGACCGCCGTTTCAAGGCTTGTCTAAATATGGACGGGGGGACTCTGGGCGGCCCGTTTTACGCCGACGCAAATGCGACACCCCCGACGCAGCCTTTCATGTGGTTCATCCGATTTAAGCCGGAACCTTCCGATGAGCAGTTGCAAAGCTTCAAGATGACGCGGCAGCAGTGGGACCAAAATCGGGATCGAGTGCAGAGCCGCGTAAATGGCTTTCTCAGCGGCGTGAAAGGTGGGAGTTATCGGGTGACCCTGAACGGCGCGACGCACGAAAGCTTCAGTGACACCCCTTTACTTGCACCGAAGGTCGATCCTGACGAATTGGCATTCCGCCTGAGGGTAGCCCGGATTGTCAGGGATTGCACCCTGGCTTTCTTCGACACGCATCTGAAGAAACACCCGAGTCAATTCCTGAGGGGCGCTCTGACCGATTACCCGGAAGTGACGGTAGAGCGGTTTGAGCAAAATCCCAATAGATAAGGAGAGGAGCTACCTGCGCCTGAGTTCCGTCAGGCTAGCTATTGACACAATCCCCCTCTCCGCCTTCTCAGGCTTCGAGCAGGAGTCAGAAGCTAATTCGGAAGCATCTCGACCATGCGTTGTCGGCTGTCTGCCCCTTTCGCTATGTCCTATTTTTACAGGTAACTCGGCCGTACCCGAATATGTTTACGTGCTCGCGCTGCAAAGCCTCTACTTTCCGGTCAATTCAGATCGAATACTACCGGGGCGATTGGGTTATGACCTGCTCTGAATGCGCAGCGAGAAATATCCTCGCCGTTGTCGTCATCAACAACCTGCCAACGCCGACCCTGCAGATGGTCGGCTGGAAAGAATAGCCCTACTCCCCTTCCCTGCTGGTAACACAAAACGACTATAAGGAGGAATATGCAATGGAACTGCTCACGGATGAGCTGCGGGGCAGGCTCCCTGCGCTCTACGCCCAGGAAAATGAGAAGGACCCGATGGTCTATGTCAAGCTGTTCACCCCCTGGACTGGTTGGACGTGGTACATCACCGAGGGATCACCGGAAGGTGACGACTTCATAGTATTTCCTTATGTCATCGGACTTGAACACGAATGGGGGTATGCGTCGCTAACGGAGCTCGAATCTATCAGAGGACCAGGCGGCCTCACCATCGAACGTGATCTTTATTTCACACCAAAGCGAAAGAGCGAAATCGCAGAGATCGAATGACAACTACGAGAGCCGGGATTACTTCCCTGCTCTCTTTAATGCTGGCCTGCTATCCCCCGCCTGCCAGACTGCCGCATACAGAATCCAAACAAAGACACGCCTCCTTGCTCACCTCTTCCCAGTGGAGCAGCCACCCTGCCGCATCGAGCCTATAGTTAGTATGATGCAGAAGCAGCCAAGATATTGCGCAAGATCCCGATGTTTGCGTCTGATAATTTCCAGCCACTCTATTGCACCATTTTCTACCTAATACTCCGGACATTTTATGATCCCGCCTACTTGGCACAACCATTCCCCCAGCAGTTTATACGTAGGTATATTGCTTGGTTATCAGACTCATGTAAAGTATTCCTCCCGAATCCATCCTCCATACAAGCACAGGTAAACACCACTATCCGATTGAGTCCGTAAGCCCTTGTAGGCTGATATGGGATTGTTCATCTACGCCTGCGTTTCTTAACCAGAAAGCAGAAGCTTGGTACACTCCACATTGAGAGTAGGCCCGAATTATCAGGGTTTTCGCATAATCGAGTGTACCAACCTCTTAATTTCTGGTTTTGAATATGCTCGATTTGCCTAATTGACGTTTGGATCCTTGCTCAGCGGTAGCAGGCCCGGCTGTTGTAGGGCTTGCCAACGGCTTATGCTTCTCTTCCCAGAACCGCTTTATCATCGGATATGCAAGGATCACCCCGCCGAGTGTCAAGAGTGAGGCGAGCACCCCAAAGGCCGCCTTTTCCCACGCCGTGAAGCCTAATGCATCTGTAACGGTGATCGAAGCGATCAGCGCGTCACCATTGAATTGAAAGTTCGGATTCTTCAGATCATCGTTGATTTCGAGATCGCAAGGAGGGTCAAACCCCAGGTACAATAACCGCTGCCCAGGGTTTTGAGAGGAAACCAGCCACACCCAGTCAAACTCTTGATTCTCACTGGGCGTCGTCGCGCTTTTCGCTTCCGTTATCTGGAAGTCAGGAGAAACCAGTTTTGCCTTTGGCATCTCAGTTCGGTCAATGCTTTCAAGGTCAGCTTTAATATGCGCCGTAACCGAAATTGTATCTGATACCTTTACGGCGCTGGGTATGTTCACCCTGAGGGAACCCTTGAATCTTTCTGTCTGCGGTTTGTTATATATGGCTGTTTCCGTCTTATATGGCCTCTTTGCCCGTAGTTTCGCTTCTTCAATGATCGGTCGCATAAACAATAGCAGTAATGCTATTACGCAAACTGTCATCGAAAGCTCGACCAAGCTTAGTCCAGACGAGTCGGAAATCCACCGGTGACGGTCGAACCCAAAGGTTTTGCTGTTAGAAGAATTCATATCGCAGCTACCTACACCAATGCAGAGGCGACACAGACCGCGAAGTTCAACGTAAATCTTTCCGACTTGTTCAACCCTGGACTGTGAAAAAGTAGAGCTTCCAGACAGCCAGAAATATGTATCTTGTTGCTACTCATCGAGCAGGTGATCGATCAAGTCTTCGTCCCAGCCGATATTTTCGCGCTCGCAACTGAACTTCAGATCATCGAGCAAATCAGACCTCTGATATGATGAATCGCCCAAATGTAACTGGCGAAGCTGATTTATTTGGGATTCTATTTTCAGCATATCCGAAAGGCGCGGGTGTTTACATTTTGCCACAAGTCCGCGATCTATTCCCTCTGGATAGAAAAACCCCATACCTCTGCAATCTGGGCATCTTGCCGTGTCACGATCTTGAGGGACTTCAGGATTAATAAACTTTTCAATTAGCGAATCAGCCTCGCCCGTTCGGTAGATTGTCGTGGCGTATCCGCCCGGGTTAGTAATTCCCTGCCCCGATTTTTGCAGGTGTTCGGCATACCGGCGGCATTCTTCGAGTGTATACTTCGAACCGGCGTTGTCATTGTCAGGTGGCTGTTTTGGTCCGCCTTGCTGCGGAAGAGCAATGGGTGGGACGGCCGAGTTCGGCTTCTGGCTTGAGTCGCCGTTCGCGGGTTTTCTAAAGGTTCTCTGCTTTTGTGCGAAGCGTCGGCGAAGGTGGGCGGCTAAGAAGGCCGGTACGGATGATATTGACTGTGTGTTCTCCGCCGCTTTTTTTAATTCATCTAATAACACACACGCACACTCATTCCAGAGTACGCGTTCCTTCTCACTTACTGGGAGCTTTCCCCCAACGAGTTCTCCAGCTCCGTCCAGGAGCGTCTTCGAGAAATAGGCGAGAAGTGTGTGTGTGTCATCATCATCTTCGGTATTAAAAGAAGTATTAGGATGCCCAGATCTTGTTGAATTCAAAGAGGAGTAAGCTGCACTAGATGTACCAGATTCTGGTATATCTAGTTGTACTAGATTCTGGGTAGGGCTAGATACACTAGGTGTACTAGTTATACTAGTATATCTACTTATCCTCTCAGCAGCTTCCTCCGGCGTAAAAACCTCATATTCGTTACCATCCAAAGAGCCGACTGCGGGTTTGACCGCCAGCAAACCGATACCGACCAAGTGCTCAATCGCAGCGTCAACCGTCACCATTGACCCGAGGCCGGACCCGGCCTTGATTTCCCTACGTGACCTTCTGACGACTCTGCTCGGGACGACAGCGCCCCGCGAGACGCTCCAGAGGTAATCCCATACCTGCTTGCTTTTACCGCGAAAGAGACCTCCCTGGAGGGCTTGGCGGGTTACAGAGTTTGGCACACGCTGAAAGTCTCGTTCAGGAGCTACCTGTGAAGAAGGGCGCCTCTGGCCTCGGTCCCGCTGGTTTTTGCCTATTGAAGAAGTACTAGATGTACTAGAGCTACTAGGTGTACTAGCTATACCAGTAGTACTAGTTCTGATAGCTCTACTAGTTATACTAGTAGAGCTATCTGCGTTGGATTGAGCCTCGTCTTTGTTAGCTAAATCCTTTAAATCACGGAAAGTTACATATTTTTTAGGCTCGCTCATACCGCCTCACGTACATGCTTCATGGTTACAGGCTTTGGTGTGATGGGCCGAACCTCTTCTTCTGAGGGCCTAACGATGTCAGCAGATGCAAGTGCAACGAGTTCTCCGGGAATTGCTTTGAGATCATTGAGCGCAGCATACTGAACCGACATTGCGCATAACTTAATTGCCTCTCGCGGCACACCCTTGGAGAACTGGTAGATCGCGGAGATAGCATCCGGTTCAAAAGGATTACTGACACCGGCGACATGGCATCGGAAATCAATCATACCAGCAGTTTCTTCAGGAGTAAGCGCGTCAAGAGTTGAAGAGACTGCAATGCGGCTGACGAGCGCACGCTTGCTCTTATCCGCAAGCTTATAGCGGAGCTCCACCTGCCCGGCCATCACTATAGAGATCAACTTCGTGGAATCGGTTTCAAAGTTCAAGATCTGGCGGATCTGCTCGAACATTGGGCCACGCAGCTGCTGGGCCTCATCAATGAAGAGAACGACGTTCTTGCCGTCTTTGAATTGACTCACCAGAAAATCGCGCAACTCGTATTCTGTCTCACGCTGGCTCCTGCGGGTCGGAACTCCGAACTCCGTGCAGATCGCTTTGAGAAATGCAGTCTCTGAGGTTTGCTTAGGATTAACCATGAAGGCCACGGTGTGCTCCTGGTCGTCGGCGTACTCGTTGAAAAGCAGGCGCAGCAGGCTCGTCTTTCCGAGTCCAACGTCACCGATTATCGTGGTCAGCCCCTGGCGCGCGCGAATCACATACTTAGTCTTAGCGATCGCGGCCTGCACGGACGGAGTTATATAAAAAAAGCGAGGGTTGGGCGAGATTGAAAACACACTTTCCGGAATCATACGCGGCATGTATCACAAAACTAATCCGAATTCAATTAAATAATGCAGGGGGGTGATGAATTTCCGTTTTTGCTGCAGGGGGTACTATAATGAAGCGTGTAATCGTACCCTCCCATATATAAAATGGATGTAAACTCAGGAGCGTGTAACAGCTACATAAAAAGTCCTATATTCCTCCCTAAACTTCATCGAAAACAAATTAGCAGCAGAACGTTCCACGGCTTTATTATCAGATGTTTCACGCTACTCGGCATGGTATTTCCGGTAATTACAATTCTGGGAATAACCTGATTGACTTTTCTTTCCATCTGCCCCATCATGCGGCTGTTCACTTCTCAGTAATTTTGAGTCTTAAGCCCTGAAAACCGGCTCAGATCGGCATCAGGCCCCCGGGATCGCTCGATCTATGAGTCAGCTCAGATTCACTCAGCAGGAAGCTCAGCGGCTGCTTGGCCGTCTGGTCCGCTCACTCACCGATCTCTCCGTCGTCCCAAAAGGGACTACCGGCCGCGTTGTCTCGGCTGAAGAGATCCTATCGGGAGAGTTCGAACTAGTCGTCGAATGGGACCTTCATAGGCCGGGCCAGCCAGATCGCGAGTACTTCACTCGCGATCAATTCGACCGCTGCCTGGTGGAAGCATGACTCATACTGATCTGGCGCTCTCGACGGACCTTCAGACTCGGCCAGTTGCTCAAGGCTGGGATCAAAGGCTGATCTTTCGCTTCTGCGAGAAGTCTCTTTCTGACGAGACCCGGCGCGCCTACAGCCGCGTCATTAGAGAGTTCTTCGCATTCTTAGGCCAACGAAGCCCCCTGCAGGTCACCCCCGACGACGTGCTCGCCTTCCGTGACGAGCTGCGCCTGAGGAGGAAGAGGGCAGCGACAGTCGCCTTTAAGCTGGCAGTGGTAAGGTCCTTCTTCGAGTACATTCGGGCAGCTGGCCTGATCAACATCAATCCTGCCTCGACCAGGTTCGTGACTCCTCCCGAGCTGCCCGACGAGGGCACAGGCCGGGCCCTCACGCCGAAGGAGGTCTTCAGCCTGCTTTCAGGTCCTGACCGCAACTCTCCTGAAGGAGCACGAGATTATGCCCTGCTGTTGCTGATGCTGAGGATGTCGCTGAGGGTGAGCGAGGCATGTTCTCTGAAGGCCTCTTCGGTCAAATGGAGCCACGGAAGGTGGGTGCTGCGCGTCAAGGTGAAAGGGGGAAGGGAACGGACGCTCCCGCTGCCTCCCGAAGTAAAGAAGGCGATGGACGACTACCTGAAGATGGATTCTAAGAGGCGAAGCCTGGTAGGGAGCGGCGGAGCAGAGGCCTACCTGTTTCAGCCTCACGCCAACTACCGGACGCTTATTTACGATAAGCCGCTCTCGACGAGAATGGTCCGCAACATAGTCTCGAGGTGGGCCGAGTATGGTGGGGTAGGAAAGTTGAGCCCGCACGACCTGAGGAGGACGGCCATCACTCGAGCGCTCGACCAGGGACTCACCTATAGACAGGTTCAGATGATGAGCGGTCACAAGGACCCGAAGACCGTCATGCGATACGATCACGGCAGAGAGAACCTCGATCTGAACGCGGTCAACTTCCTCAAGTATGAAGATTCTTAGACACCCGTCAAAGAACGAGTTCAATAGCTAGCGATTCAATCGCCGATAGCTGATACTCTGCTTAATGATCCTGAGGGAGTCGCGCGGTTTTCACCCGTAGGCTAACCGCAACTGTAAGGAGGAGGCATGGAAATCGTCAGAACACCCGACGAACGATTCAACAATTTGCCCGGTTACGACTTTGCGCCGCATTACGTCGAGGTCGCGGGGCTGCGCATGCATTACGTTGACGAAGGGCCCGCACAGGCTGATCCCGTGTTGCTGCTGCACGGCGAGCCGTCGTGGTCGTATCTCTACCGCAAGATGATCCCGGTGCTAACGGCGGCCGGCCGTCGCGCGATCGCGCCCGACCTCATAGGCTTTGGCCGCTCAGACAAGCTGGTCAACCGGACAGATTACTCCTACCAGATGCACGTTGATTCGATCACAGCTTTCATCCGAGCGCTCGGGCTAGAGAACATCACGCTAGTGGGGCAAGACTGGGGCGGGCTCATTGGTTTGCGGGTCGCAGCAGAGAACCCCGACCGCTTCGCGCGGATCGTGGCTGCCAACACCGGACTGCCGACGGGCGATCAGCCGATGACTGAAGCATTTCTGCGGTGGCAGCAGTACTCACAGACGGTCGAGAACTTCCACGCCGGCGGCATAGTCAAAGGCGCTTGCTGCACACAGCTGCCGCCCGAAGTGATCGCGGCTTATGACGCCCCCTTTCCCGATGATCGCTACAAAGCGGGCGCTCGCCAGTTCCCGCTACTTGTGCCGACAAGCCCGGACGATCTGGCAGCGGCTGCAAACCGAAGGGCATGGGAGGTTCTGCGGCGTTGGGAGAAGCCATTCCTGACCGCTTTCAGTGACTCTGATCCGGTGACGCGGGGCGGCGAACGTGTCTTCCAAAAGCTTGTGCCTGGCGCGCAGGGGCAGCGTCATACTACGATCGCCGGCGCGGGCCATTTTCTGCAGGAGGACAAAGGCGAAGAGTTGGCGAAGGTGGTCATTGATTTCATGGACCAGCCTAGCTAGCAGCTTCGCTATCAATCCAAGACTGCGGCACTTCACCAGCGATCTTATGTTTTATTCCAGACTCCTCCATATGGGCGCAGCGTCGCGCTGTCGTTGGCGGCAGCTTGCCCTTGCGTCGTCCAGTGCCGTTCATTATGAGAGATGCTAAAGCGGTGGGGCATGGGCGGAAAGTAAGGAGACTTATATCTGAGTTGCCCATATCATGCTGGCGTCTCTCTCCTTACCTAGTGCAAATGCACTAAAGATTTTGTGTAAGAGCAATTTTGTGAAATCATAGGCGGCATGAAGCCACCAATGTTTGTTCGATCTTTGACTACTGATGAGCGAAAGCAACTTGAATTGGGGCTGCGCTCTCGCTCGTTGTT
>DASTET010001004.1:0-6598 GCA_035709445.1 Blastocatellia bacterium
GCAGCGATCATTTGCCCAACTGATCTTTCTCGGTCTTACGCTCGTAGCCTTAACCGGAACATACACCGTGTCCGGTTTTCATCCCCGGTTGAAAAATCCAGGTCTTGCAGCTCAAGGTCTCGACAATCTGAAAGCTAAACAGGAGAAGCTGAAGGGGAAGCTTTTGACCGAGATGCTAAGACACGGTTATTCCGAGAAGGTAGCAAGTCGCCTTCTCAATGCCGCAATACGATGGTCTTACGACGACTTTTTCAAAAAGGTCAGCGGCGATCTGCAGAATAGAGGAGTAAAGGGTAAGGCGCTTGCGAAGTTCCTTGACCGAGCCAAGGAGTATATTGAGATCAGTCAGATGCTTCTGGCAACGGAGACACACCCGGCCAGTCCTATCCCCGGTGATAGAATCTCAATACCGGTGAGGAACGGGATTGCGGTCGGCCCTGACCCGAGACAGAATGCAACCGTAGACCAGGTGCTCGATGCGCTTATTTCAGATCCTGTTTGCAGATCATTTGTCACCCAGGCAACCATATCGGCCGGTGACGCAAATATTCAGGTACAAGTAGCGCCGTCCTACGGTCAGACGGCGCTCGGTTCGGACGGGAACCTTCTCCTTTTGTCTTCAGGAGACCCCCTTAATCCAGGTCAGAGTATCCCGCCTGACATAGATTTTCCCCCAGGCGGGTGTACCAGCGATACCGCCAGGATCGATATATCTTTCAATATCACTGACCCGGCGATCCGTTCGATGTCGTTTAAGTTCGATTTTTATTCATACGAGTTCCCCGAATTCGTCGGCTCAGCTTTTAACGATTTTGTATTTGCTTTCTGGGATCAAGCCATCACTTTTGACAGTGGCTGTAATCCAGGACCTCTCGTGCAATTCTGCCCGTCAGGAGTAGGCTGCTCAGAAACGACCAATCCGCAGGGCGGCCTCTTGACCTTTGACCAGCAGTCCCCGTGCAGGCCCACGAACGTCAATACCGCCTTCTTTTCACTCTGCAGCGAGATAGGATGCGATAACCCGTCGGGAACGCCCGGGTGGGACACCGAGAACAACGGGACGCCGGGAGATGATGCGGGCCGGACAGGGGTGTTAACCACGAGATGGCCCGTCACACCGGGGAATCATACCCTGACCCTGCTGGTCGGCGACGCAGGCGACGGGACATTGACCACGGTGGGCGTTTTCGACGAGCTTAGTTGCAGCACTTCCGAAATCGGTTGTGCAGTAACGACAGGGTGCACAATAGAATGTCCTCCTGACATCGATCAGTCTAATGATCAGGGGCAGTGCGGGGCCGTCGTGAATTATACAACGCCGACTGCAGGCGAGGGTTGCGATACTGTAGTCTGCACACCGCCCGCAGGGGCCTTCTTCCCGGTTGGAACCACGACTGTCAACTGCTCATTAGGCGACGGAGGTGAAGGTGACGGCGAGACGGGAGCGAGTTGCAGCTTTACAGTGACGGTCAGAGATACCGAGCAGCCGCGTATCACCTGCCCGCAGGACCTGACAGTCCCGACCACGGGCGCAAGCTGCTCGGCTGTAGCGAATTATGTCCTTGCGTCGGCTACAGACAACTGCCCCGGAGTTACGGTCATTTGTCTGCCGCCTTCGGGAACCTCTTTCCCGATCGGGACCCAATCCGTCAACTGCACGGCGACAGATTCTGCGGGCAACACATCGACCTGCTCATTTACGATAACGATAAGGGATGGGACGCCGCCAGTAGTCACCTGCCCGACAACGCCCGTCAATGTTGACGCGGGGAATAACTGCGCGGCCTCTATGCCCGATATCAGATCGACCGTGACCGCTACGGATGACTGCACGCCGGCGGCCGGTCTTACCGTCAGCCAGAGCATTCCTGTCGGGGCGCCGATACCGCCCGGGCAGACTATCGTAGCGGTCACAGTAAGAGATTCTGGTGGCAACACTGTGACCTGTCAGGTGACGGTCAACGTGACGGGAGGACCTGCCGCAACCCCAATTATAGAGCCTGCGACTGTCAATCTCGATCCGGTAAACGTCCTCAAGGCGAAGAAGAAGAAGAAGAAGGTGAAACCGGCGCAGGCGACCGGAAGCTTTACGGTCAGCAATCCCTCTTGCGCCCCGCTTACACTCACCTTCAGCGCGCTGCGCAGGGTAACGGACCAGGGAAGGTTCAGAAACCCTGATGACCGGCAGTTCTTCTCGGTATTCCTTCGCAACCCGGATGGATCGGCCGGAGAAGAGCTGATCGGGAGGAATGTGCCTGAGGGCAGACAGGTGACCATCGCACCGGATGGCTCGCTCGGCTTCATCGTCAGGTTCGAGCCCGTGATCCCTGCGGTTACCAGTTGCACGGATGATAGCTGCCTCAGGGCCTCTGACGTCTTACCGAATAACTTTTTATCTGAGCTTGTGCTTGGCACGACAGGCTCGACCGTACGGTTTAATGCGTCTGTCGGCAGGGGGGTTAAGCTGGTCGATCCGCAAAACCCTGGAAGCGACACCCCTGTAGTAACGCTCTGCCGCTCAGGCGACGAGTTCATCGTCCGTTATCACGTCTTTAGTCCTGACAAATCCGATGTTCGAACGGTCAGGTACGAATTTCTCGATGGGTCGGGCAACGTCGTCTCGACCGTCGATAACGTGGATCTCGCCGGGCCTTTGAGCCAGAGCAACGTCCTCAACGGACAGACCTTCAACGTTGAGCACGCATTCAACGGTGCTAATAGCAACGAGCAGGTCAACAGGGTGAGGGTGACGGTCTCAGGCTCGAACTCGAGTTCGACGGCTACCTCCACATCTATCGGCACAAACTGCGGATCGACCTTGCAGATGCTTCTGCGCGGGCAGTCCTCGACCCTGATACTGCCGATGGCGAGGCTTGGAGAATTTAAGCCTTAAGCATTGAAATACAGGTCCTGAAGCGTGAAAGGAGAACCTTCAATGTCGAATAATAAGTGTTGCGCGATCTTTGTAGCCTTGATCCTTGCAGTCACAGCCGTATCTTTCCCACAGGGGACGGCTGCCAGTAACGGCCCTGATGAAGACAGACCGATCAAGCTCTTTGCGACCGCTGAATCCGGTCCGATCGGCAAAGTCGTATCCACAGGTGCGGCCAGGATCAACGGACGTCTGGCACAACAGGACCAGCTGATCTGGGGAGGCGAGGTGCTCCAAGCTCCACCAAACAGAAGCGTGCATATTTCGCTCGACTCCGTTGGGCGGGTGATCCTTAAACCCGGCTCGCTGGCCAAGTTCACAGTCACCTCAAGTAAAGCGAACGAGACGGCCGGCGCCGTTCTCGTCGCCTCGCTTGTGACCGGCAACCTCGTCGTGACGCTCGACCAGAACGCTGAAGCATACGTCGAAGCGAGCGGCTCGGCGATATCCTCCTCGCGCGGCGCAAGCTTCCACGTCGGGACGGGCGAAGCAGGGGCGGTAGTCGATGCCTTTAGCGGAACTGTCAGCCCGGGCGTCCAGACTCCTCAGGGGCGTTATACGATACGTCCCGTCGGCGGCAGGGCCAATGTGAGTGTTCGCTTACGCAAGACGAGAGAGGTGCAGGTCCAGGTGACCGACGAGAATGATAGGCCGGTGCCCGATGTGCCTATCATCTTCACCGTCGGCGGCACAGGCGCGACTCTCGGAACAGGCGCAACGACGGTCACGGTCACGACCAATGCGCTCGGAGTGGCAACAACGTCTGTTACCGGCACATCGGTCGGCTCGTCATCTATCACCGCTACTGTCGCGGGCACGAACACGTCGACGACTATAGGTGTTTCGACGGCAGCCGCAGGGATACTCACCGGAACGACGATAGCCGTCGTTGCGGCTGCTGTGGCGGCGGGTACGGCGACTGCGGTCGTCGTCACTCAAAACAACAATGACGAAAACAACCAGATAACGGAGGCGCGGCCTCCGAGGATTACCCCCTGATCCGATAATGACATAGAAATTTACAGGGTGTAATATTCATGCGGACGTGGCGGCCCTGGCGCTACGTCCGCAATTTGGTTGAGGAGTCCTACATCATGAAGCGATCATCCCTTTTTGCAATTGCCTTCACTGCCCTGCTCTGTGCGACATCTTCAATGCTTCTGCCGTCAGGAGCATATGCGCAGGACGACCGCAACCGGAGTATAAGACAGAGGAAGAGTGACATACGCGTCGGCGTCACGAAGACGGAGATAAATACAGCCGTCGCAGACGACGTGAAGCTCTGGGCTGTTCTTATCGGGGTGTCGAGCTTCAAGTATGGTGACCAGGACGTAGATGGGAATTTCATCTCGAATCTCAGGTATGCGGATAACGATGCGCGGGAGCTTTATAAGTTCCTGAGCAGTCCCGAAGGCGGCGGGTTTCGTGACGTGCGCGAGGGCGGCAATATGACCCTGTTGATCGACGAGGACGCGACTAAGGAGAACGTCGAGAGGGCGCTTTCGGGGCTGAAACAGACAAGACCGAATGACTTCTTCGTCGTCTTTATAGCAGCGCACGGATTGCTCGTCCCCGAAAACGACCCTGTCACAAAGGCCTCGATCGAGACACCATACTTCGTTCTCCACGACACCGACCCCCGCGATTTCAAAAACACGGGGATCCCGATGGAGTATTTTCGGGACCTTGTCAAAAAGATACCGGCGCGAAAGGGGCTCGTGCTATCAGATACCTGCAACAGCGCGGGAGTGCAACTGACAGGGCGAAGCTCAGGCTCAAACTCTCGCGTAAACGAGAGGTATATCACGGAGATAAACAGCGTCGATACCGGGGTCGGGTTTATATGGTCGGCAGGTCCGTTTGAGACAGCTAAAGAGCCTCTCTATCTGGGCCACGGAGCATTCACCTATTGCCTGCTCGAAGGGCTGCGCGGAAATGCCGACGTAAATCAGGATGCCAAAGTCACTTTTCAGGAAATATCAGAATACGTCCGCGATGAGGTCCCAAAGATTACCGAGGATAAACAACATCCTCATTTCAAAACGGACGTGGTCGAAGCCAATTACCTTGCGCTCTCGGTCGTCGACTACGCAGACCTGAACCCGGAGACCGGCGCTTCGCAATACGGCACTCTTATCATAAGAACGCCCGGCCTCGATGGCGTCGCGGTCTCGATAGACGGATCATACTATGACAAGCTCAACGCCGGCCTTCAACGGACGGTAAAGATCCGGGCAGGCGCGCGCCAGTTGACATTTGAAAGGGACGGAGTAAAGAGAGAGATTCAGGCTGTGGTCGAGCCGCGAAAGTCCAAGATCGTCGAAGTAAACCTGTCATTCACACAGGGCGACGAAGAAGCGCTGGTCGAGTCGACGAGCAAACAGCTCAACGTCTACCTCTCCGAGCCTAAAGAGCCTTCTAAGGAATCGAAAGATATTTTTTACAAAGGGGTAGAAAGCTTCAACAAGCAGAGATTCAGCGAAGCCGCTGAATTGTTCACCAAGGCGATACAGCGCAACGGCGGTGCATATCATGAAGCGCTCGTCTATCTGGGCCGCGCGCAGCAGTCGCTCGGCAGGGAGAATGACGCCGTGGCCAGTTTTAAAACGGCGCTTTCGCTCAGACCCACGGATTACGAGACGCAGACGCTTCTTGCCGAAGCACGGTTCGGTGCTGGCGACAACATCGAAGATGTAATTAAGGAGCTGGAAGGCATAATCTATCGTCACCCGGGGTATGATTACGCGCGCGTGGTCCTGGCTGACGTATTGATATCTCGAAAGGAATTCAGCAAAGCCGAACGCCAGTTGAAGAGGGCTATCGATCTTGTTCCCACTTCACCCCCGGCCCATATGATTATGGCCGAAGCGCTAACCTTTCAGAATTCGAAGGCGAAGCAGGTGCAGGCCGCCAGGGAGGCCGAGCTTGCTCTTGAGCTTTTCGATAAGGTGTCGCGCAAACAGGTATCGGCTTCGCGCGGGTTAAAGCGGCTCTCGATATCGCACATCATCTTTGGCGGCGGTCGCTATGTAAACTACGAAGCGATGGCCGAGGCGCGCTATATTCATGGCTATGCGCTTATAAATCTTGTGAGGATAGATGACACGCTTGCGGAGCGCGATTCCTATCTCGCCCGCGCTCGCGAAAACATCGATGAAGCCATAAAGCTTGCCGGAAAGACATCCAACAGCGAGCGGCTGGCGCAGGCGATGGATGCGAGCGCACAGATATTCCTGCTACAGGCCAACCCGGTGAGCGCCGTAAAGGTTGCGGAGCAGGGCCTGAAGCTCACAAGCCACCCCGATCTTAAAGGCGAGCTCCATTACACGCTCTTCTCGGCATATAAGGCCGATCAGAAATATGGCAAGGCCGCCGAGCACCTGAAAGAGTATCTCGCGCTTTCGGGGTCCCAACTGGATGTTAAAGAGAGGACGAGTCTCGGCGAAGAGCTCGAACTTCTCAACCGGAAAAAGGATGCCAACCGGCAGAAGTAATAAAGGTCTCTGTTTGCGCTGACAAAAAGAGACGATCGACCCTTTTTGTCAGCGCAGACTTTGAAGGTCTGCGTCATACGACCATTCGATTTCGTTACGAGTATGGGTACAGGCAGGGCCATTCAGTTCTCAGATGAGACAGGGTTTTTAACCGCAGAGGAACGCAGAGGAT
>DASTET010001005.1:0-7362 GCA_035709445.1 Blastocatellia bacterium
TTTGCAGAAAAGCGATATCGCTATTTGCTGAAGAAGGCGAGGCGGGAGGATCGATTTCAGACCTGACCGCCGGAGGGACTGGCAGCGGCGGCGCAGGGACGGCGACCGCAGGCGCTTCGGGCGCAGGCTCGACCGCAGGAACAGCCGTCGCTTCCGGCATGCTGCTTATGGCTTCTGAGGGCTCTTGTGGCGACTGCAAGTTGATCAATACGACAGCGCCTAGGATGATAAGCAGACACAGGACGCCGTAAGCAATGACCTGTCTTATGGGCCACCTTCTGTATCTTCTCCTGGCACGTTTCAATGCTCACCTCCCGACACATCTGTAACGAATCCGCTCAGCAGAGCGCGATCCGGTTCCGTCTTCATTTTAGAGGGCAATCACCGAACCAGAAAGGATGATGTTGAGAAAACAGGCGGAGGTATTGCGAGGTTGGCCGTGTTGACTTGCTGACATCGCTGTAGTAGCTTACGACCATGATTTACTGCAACCGGCTAATTGTTCGAGCGACCATAATGAAATCCAGAATGAAATAATGTTAAAGTAAGATGTCGGCGCTGATGGGCCTGCGGGCCGGACGAGCGCTTTTTGTATGGGGGATAAATCAGCCGTTTTGAAGAAAGTCACTCTACCTGAAGAAGCGATAAGGGCGCTGTTCGGCCCTTACGATGAGAACATAAAGTTCCTCGAAAGCTTGCTCGGCGTGCGCGTGGGGCTGCGCGGAAATGAGCTGACGGTTGAAGGAGACGAGCGAGATGCCGAGCTGGTCCAGGGCATCCTCGAAGATTACTCCGGCCTTTTTGATGAAGGCCGCCGCATGTCGAACGAAGAGCTGAAGTCCGCATTCCGGCAGATAGCGGAAGACCGCGCCTACACCCTGCGCGATTACTTCACGAAGTCAAGGCTCAACCCTACAGGCAAGAAACAGGTCACCGCCCGCTCGGCCAACCAGCGCCGCTATATCGAAGCCATCGAGAAACACGACATAGTCTTCGGCATAGGCCCGGCCGGGACCGGTAAGTGTATTGCCTGCGATTCCCTGGTGCTGTCTGATCGCGGGATGATCGAAATCGCCGAACTTGGCTCCGGCACTGGACCGGATGAATACTCGCCATCTGACTTATTGATATACGGGCTGGAAGGCGCAGAGCCTGCTTCATATATTTACAACGGCGGCAAGTCGCCTACCCTGCGCATCAAGACCCGGTTCGGGTTTTCTATTGAAGCAACCCCTGAGCACCCGCTGTTAGTGCTCACCGAAGCCGGCAATCTCGAATGGCGCCGGGCCGATGAATTAAGCTCAGGCGATGCGGTCGCTTTGCAGCGCGGCCAGAGGATGTTCGGCAGCTCGACAAGAGTAGACTTCCGCTATGTTCCCCGCAGCATGAACGACCGTTCATCAAAGCCTGTCTATCTCGATTGTCTCGATGAAGAATTCGCCTACATTATGGGCGTGCTTACCGGCGACGGCTGCCTGACCCGGCCGAACCGCATAGTACTCACTTCGTCTGACGAGGCAGTAATAGAATCTTTCCGTCGTCTGGCCGAGCGCTTTGGACTTCATACTTTTCCAAACGGCGGCGAGCGACCCTACGATCATATCATTGCAAGCGCGCAGCTTTATCGGTTGCTTGAGCATCTTGGAATGTCGACCGGCGGCGCTCACGCCAAACGGATTCCGCGCTCCATACTTATTGCGCCTGAGAGTATAGTGGCCGCCTTTCTTCGCGGGTTGTTTGATGCAGACGGTACTGTTGAAAAGCGCGACGGTGTGGTTTCGCTTTCATCCGTGTCAGAGAAGCTGATTCGGGAAACGCAGATAGTGCTGCTCAACTTCGGAATAGTCGCGTCAAAGGCGCTCAAGCGTGGAAGCTACAAAGGCACGAGACACGTTTCGCATCTGTTGACTATGGCCGGGGCTGAGGCAGAGCGGTTTCACGAGTTGATAGGTTTCGCGCTCGAACGGAAACGGGCGCGCCGTAAGACTGGCCGCACGAACACGAACATCGACGTCGTGCCCCACATCGGCGCGATGTTGAGCGCGGCAGTGGGTACGACAACTTTTACACGCGCAGAGCATCATCGCTTCTGGGATTACCGCACAGAAAGGCGCAGACCCGGATACTCAAAACTGGCGGAGATGAACGGCTTGCTCAATGCTCTTGGAGTGCAGGGTGCGGCAGTCGACAATCTGCGCGACCTCGCCAGCCGCCGCCTGTTTTTCGCCGAAGTTGTCGCGGTTGAACCCTCCGTGGCGCAGGTCTTCGACCTCACGGTGCCGGGCACTCACACTTTCGTAGCCAACGGGTTTATCAACCACAATACGTATCTCGCGGTGGCGCTTGCGGTGCAGGCGCTCATGCAGAAGCGGGTCAACCGCATAGTGCTCGCGCGACCGGCGGTCGAGGCGGGCGAGAAGCTCGGATTTCTGCCGGGCGATCTTCAGGACAAAGTCGATCCTTATCTGCGCCCGCTTTACGACGCTCTTTTCGATCTGGTCGATTATGAGCGGGTCACCCGGCTGCTCGAAAAACGGGTCATCGAAGTCGCCCCGCTCGCCTTCATGCGTGGCCGCACGCTTTCGGATTCTTTTATCATTCTCGATGAAGCGCAAAACACCACCTCCGAGCAGATGAAGATGTTTCTCACCCGCATAGGGTTTGGCTCGAAGGCGGTCATCACCGGCGACGTGACCCAGATAGACCTTCCGGCAGGGCGGCGGTCCGGGCTGATCGAGGCGCAGCGCGTCGTGGGCAATATAGAAGGGGTAGAGTTCATCTATTTTACTGAGAAGGACGTCGTACGACATCACCTGGTCCAGATGATTATCCAGGCGTACGAGCAGAACGCGAAGACGAAATTTGAGGACAAGCTGTGAAATCTCAAATCTGAGATTTCAAATTTGAGATTCGATATTATGACAAAGCCCACACCTGCAAACTCAAGCTTTTTCGCCAGGCTGTCGCGTGGCGTGAAGTCGTTCTCTGCGGGTCTTTCGGACCGGGCGATGCTCGATGCGGGTGTGGGGCTCTTGATAATCGTCGGGCTTTCGATACTGCTGCTAAGGGATTACCAGCGCCCGCGAATCGAGCCGCTCCCGGCAGGGGCAGTCGCCGCCGCCGATATAATCGCCACCAGAGACCTGAAGACCGAAGACAAGGAAGAACGGGAGCGCAAGCAGGCGCAGGCTGAAAATGCCGTCCTCCCCATATTCGATTACAACCCGAAATCGGTCCGCGATGCCCGCAACATCATTGAGAAGATGTTTGTTGTCGGACGCGAAGCCCAGCCCGGCACCTCTTCTGATGCCCTGCGCGCGATGATAGAGGAGTCGAGCGGGTTGATCCTCGACGAGGAACAGGTAGGCGTTCTCATCAATCACCAGTTCAACTCGGAGCTTGAGAGGCTGATGATCGATCAGCTCGAATCGGTGATGATGAACGGGGTGGTCGAACGCCGCACACATCTCTCGCGTTTTGCGGCTACCGGCATCAAACGCCGCGAGAGGTCCGGCGTAGAGATAACGATCAGCGATTTTACTCCGATCCGCGACCTGATAACCGCGCGGGCGGCCCTCAGAAGCGAGAGGCTTGTGCTGCCCGCCGAGTACAGCCCGCGCGAGCGCCGGTTGATAGGGGAGATACTCGGCTCTCTGGTCGTCCCGAACCTCGACTATAACGAGGCCGACACCGAAAAGCGCAGGGCCGCCGCGCGCGAGAGCATCGCGCCTGAGACGGTACTGGTTGAAAAAGGCAAACCCATAGTCGTTGCGGGCGAGACCGTGACCCCTATAAAGGCCGAGTTGCTCCGCCTCGCCTCCGAGTATCGCCCGCTGGGTCTGCGGGCCATCGAATTTGCGGGCACGGTGGTGATCGTGATGCTGCTGGTGATGGTGCTCTGGCAGTACCTCCTCCGATACCAGAGCCGCCACATACGCGTGCGCCGCCATTTCCTTCTTCAGATCATCTGCTTCGTGATCACGCTGGGGCTTGCGCGGCTCTTTTTTGCGCTGGCCTTCGCCATGAGCCAGTGGACCGAGCGGGTCCCCTTCAATTCGCAGATGGGCTACAAGTACCTGGCACCGCTCGCGGCGGGGGCCGCCCTTGTCACGCTGCTTACGGATGCGCACGCTGCGTTCGTCTCTTCTTCGATACTGACGATATTCATCGGAGTGCTTTCGGGCGATGTATATCTTGCCGCTTACACGCTGGTTTCGAGCGTGGGCGCGATCTACTATTTGCAGAATTGCAGGGACCGCACGGCGCTGGTGCGGGCGGGACTCTGGATAGGGCTTGTGAATGCCGCAGGGGCGCTCGCCCTCGACCTGCTCGGCGCAAACGAGATGCTTCACTTCGACGACTACACGGGCGTCCTCATAGTGCTCTTCGACGCCTTCTGCGGTCTGGCCAGCGGCGTGATCGCAACGATGGTCGCCTCGATACTGTTGCCGCTGTTCGAATGGATGTTCGCCATCACGACAAACATCAAGCTGCTCGAGCTTTCAAATCTCAACCTGCCTCTCCTCAAGCAACTGGCCGAGCGCGCGCCCGGCACCTATCACCACTCGATCATGGTCGGGCTGCTTGCAGAGGCAGGGGCCGAGGCGATAGGCGGGGACGCGCTCTTTGCGCGCGTCGCCTGCTACTATCACGACATAGGCAAGGTCGTGCGCCCCACGTACTTCGTCGAGAACCAGACTTTTCGAGAGAATCGCCACGACCAGCTCTCGCCCAAGATGTCTTCAATCGTGCTTGCAAATCACGTCAAGCAGGGCATAGAGCTTGCGCGCCAGTACAAGCTGCCGTCGCGCATCATAGCCATCATACCGCAGCATCATGGCACAGGGCTTATGAAGTACTTTTACTATAAGGCCCGCAAGGCCGCCCCTGACCCCGATTCGGTCGCGCTCGAACAGGAGTTTCGCTATCCCGGCCCGAAGCCTCAGACCAAGGAGGCCGGCATAATAATGATCGCCGACTCGGTAGAGGCCGCCGCGCGGACGGTGCAGGACCCGACCCCTACCAAGCTGCGGAACATGATCGATATGATAATCACTCGCATACGCGATGATGGTCAGCTCGACGAGTGCGACCTTACGATGCGCGAGCTGAAGCTTGTGGCCGAAAGCTTCGTAAAGGTCTTGACTGGAATACACCATCATCGTATCGCTTATCCGGGGTACGATTTCAACCGCGCCGGCACGCCCGGCCTGGTCTCCGAGGTGACGCCCGCCGCGCAGGTGGGCACCGCCGCCTCCGTCATTCAGGATTCGGAGCTGCCCCGGCTCAAAGAGGCGCGTGGTGATTGAGGTGATAAACCGGCAGCGACTCTTCCCCATTGACCGCAGCGAGATAGCAAGACTCGCAGCCGCCACAATCGCCGCCCTCAGTCGAGAGCAGATGTCGGCGGCTATCGTTTTTGTGCGCGACCCTGTAATGCGAAGCCTGAACAGAGAGTACAGGAACATAGACCGGGCGACCGATGTGCTCTCGTTCCCCTCGCGCGATGAGCAGACTGCGTCCGAAAGCTTCGGCGACGCCCTTTTTCTGGGCGATGTTGTCGTTTCTACAGACACCGCTTTGAGACAGGCTCAAGAAGCGGGTCACAATGTCGAGCGCGAATTGAGCGAGCTGGTCATACACGGCATACTCCACCTGTGCGGTTACGATCACGAGACCGACCGGGGCGAAATGAACCGGCTTGAGCTGAGACTGAGGCGGAAACTGCTGAGCAACCATTGAGAAATAACCTTCCGCTTTAGAGTGACATCAGGTGAAAAAAGCGATCCAACCACAGAGGACACAGAGGGATACGGAGGTAAATCGCTCCTCTGTGCTCCTCTGTGGTAAATCCTCTTTGCCAGTATGGAGTGATTGAAGTTGTTTCTCTGACTGTAATTCGAGCTGTTATGGTAAGCGAATTAATAGTGACCGGCGCGGCATTGGTTGTGCTGGTCTTTCTTTCGACGGTCGAAAGCGCGTACGAATCGCTCAGCGAGGTGTCGCTCAGAGTGATGGTGGGCGAGCGCGAGAGCAGCCCGCGAGGTCGCTTCCTCCGCGAGCTGCTCGATAACCGCCGAAAGTTCGAGCTGACTCTCATATTCGGAACACAGCTCTCCATCGTCGGCATAGCCATACTCCTGGCCGATCTGCTCACCTCGACAGGCGTCCGCGCCCCGCTCATCATAACTTTCGTTGCGGTCTTTCTGACCATCGCGCTGTTTCGTCAGCTCCTGCCCAGGCTGCTTGCGCAGAACAATCCTGAAGAGGTCTTCTGGTCTCTGCTGCCGCTCTTTCGAATCTTTTACAGGGTCTTCTATGTCTTCGTCGCGCCGATCAGCAACCTCCTCGACCGTATGAGAAGACCCGAAGATGAGCAGGAGCTCTCGGAAGAGGAAGCCGAAGAAGAGACCATGTACGAGGTACAGGCTTTTATAGACGTAGGCGAAGAAGAAGGGATCATCGAAGAGAGCGAGGGCGAGCTGATTCAATCGATCATCGAGTTCAGCGACCGTCTCGTCGGCGAGGTGATGCGCCCCCGCCCGCAGATCGTAGCAATAGAGATCAACTCGACCGTCTCCGACGCCCGCCTCCTCATAATCGAGTCGAAGTATTCGCGCATCCCCGTCTACCGCGACCAGATAGACAACATCGAAGGCATAGTTTATGTTCGCGACCTGCTCGCCTACTGCGAGGAAGGCAAGACCGAAACCCCGCTCACCACGTGCATGCGCCCAGCCTATTTCGTCCCCGAGAGCAAATCTATCGCCGAGCTTCTCGAAGAGATGCAAAAGGCGAAAGTCCAGATAGCCATGGTGATAGACGAATACGGGGGCGTGGCCGGGCTGGTCACGATCGAGGATATCATCGAAGAGATACTCGGCGAGATCGAAGACGAAGACCGCGTCGCCCCGGCAGAAGAGATCGTAAAGAGTGAAGACGGGTCTTACATAGTCGACGGCAGCGCGGAGATCCGCAAAGTCGAGCTGCTTTATGATAAGGAAGTCGAGGCCGACGATTTCACTACGGTCGCCGGCCTGATAATCAACGAGCTTGGCCATATGCCTTCGGTAGGCGAGAAGGTCGAATGCAAGGGGCTGCAATTCGAAGTGATAGACGCCGACAGCAAACGGGTCAATCGCGTGCGGTTGCGCTCGGTGGACCAGCCGGAGACCGGGCGGGCCGAGTCGAATGCCCGTAGCGAATAGAAGCCCGGTATGCCAGAGCGAGAAGACGAGTCAGGCGCGGTCAGTACTAAATCGGGAGTCGTGGCGCTCATCGGTCGCCCCAACGCAGGCAAATCGACGCTGCTCAATAAGCTCATCGGCGAGAAGATCGCGATAGTATCCGACAAGCCGCAAA
>DASTET010001006.1:0-4238 GCA_035709445.1 Blastocatellia bacterium
ATCCTTGATTCAACCGTCGCTGACGCGACCGGGCGCTTTGTGCCTGGGGATGCGCGCGTTAAAACGCGCGGCTAAGTTCAGATGGCCGCTACGCGGCAGCTCTTCAGAGGGCCGCTGCGCGGCAGCACTAATGCGAGCCCCACGATTTATGCACAGGCTTCATTTATCCTCTGCGTTCCTGCGGCGTCCTCTGCGGTAAATATTTCTGCCCGGTCCAAAAACTACTGCATTGAGGCCGGGGCCGCAGGCTTTTTATCGACGACGAGCCTGCGCTCCATGTTCGCAACGCGCCAGCCCGTGGCGAATACAAGGCGGCTGATCCGCTCTATCTTCTCGAAATCGATCTTCTCGATATCGTCAGTCGCGCGGTGATAATCCCTGTGGACGCCTGTAAAGTAAAAGATTATAGGTATGCCGTGCTTGGCATAGTTGTAATGATCCGAGCGATAGTAAAACTGCTGCGGGTGGCCTTCGTCGTTGTACGTGTAATCGAACTTCATACGCGCGGTCGCCGCGTTGGTCTCCTCGCTGATCCTGTTAAGCTCCGACGACAGCTTATCAGCGCCTATCACATAGACCGAATCTTTATCGGTCAGCTCTTTATCGCGAGGGTCGTTGTTTCCCTCGGCTCGCGACCTGCCTATCATATCGATGTTGAAGTTCGCTACAAGCTTATCGAGCGGCACAGCAGGCTCATAATCTGTGTTGTACATCGATCCGAGCAATCCCATCTCTTCGGCGGTGTGGAAGATTATCAGTATTGACCGTACAGAGCGGGGGCCTACCGAAAACGCCTGGGCAATTTCAAGCACGCCGACCGTGCCCGACCCGTCATCATCCGCCCCGTTATAGACCTCGCCCCCGTTGCTGGTCTTGAGATGATCGTAATGGGCGCTGAAGACGACATACTCGTTCTTCAGCTCTGCGTCCGCGCCTTCGAGTATGCCCACGACGTTATAAGTTGGCGGGGCATCCTTGACCGTGGCAGCCAGCTTGATTGCAGCCGTAACGGGTAGCGGTGAAGGCTGAAGCGGCTTGCCCGCAGCAGAAGTCAGATAAGACGCTTCCTTGTTGATCGCGCTGGCAATGGCCGTTACGAGATTCGGCCCGGCAACAAAGGCTGGGAAATCCTTGCCCGACGGGGAAGGCGGCGGCGGCAGGCTCGCCGTCTCGCGCAGAATATAATTCTTGACCAGGCCCCATTGAGCCAGATAATGCGGCTCTATGATAATCGCGCCAACCGCGCCGCGCGACTGGGCGGCGCCTGCGACCTTTTCGCTTGCTTCGAGCTTTGCCCCCTTGAGCGACGCGGGAAGACCTGCGACCGCCACGACGATCTTGCCCTTTACATTCAGGCCGGCGTAATCGTCGTGTTTGTTCCTGGGTGACGACACTCCGTACCCGACAAAGACGAGATCGCCCGACAGGTTGATATTAGAGGGAGTCTGGGTTGCGAAATCGTCTGCGTACTTGAACTCCTGTTTAGCCCCGGCCCTGCTCAGCGTAAGCCCGCTCTGGCTTAGGTCGACCGACCGGAAGCTCAGCGGCACCTTCTGAAAAAACGAACCGTCGCGCGCGCCGCCACGGTACCCGTATGATTCAAGCTCGCTCGCCAGATATCGCGCGGCTACCAGAATGGAAGGGCTCAACGTATAGCGCCCGCCAAGCTCGTTCGAGGCGAGAAAGCCCAGATGCTTTTTGAGCTCTCGCACAGTAATGCTCGCCGTGGCTTCCGGCGCGGGGAGCGGCAGGCTGCTTGCGGCTGTTAAGGGGAGAATAAAAAAGGCTGTGAGCAGGGTTGCCAGCCCTCGTCTTATTGATCGAATCTGTTTCATGAGAATCCTTCTAATCCCTGTTTAAAATTCTACCTCGCTCGTCGACGGGGCCGACTACAACGGTGGCCAATCGTTCCGGGTCGAGGTGCTGGCGCGTCACGATAAAAACTTCTTCCACGCCGACCGCGCGTATAAGCTCCGGGTACTTCTCAAGGTAATCGTAACCGAGCCCGTAAATCTCAGAATCTACGAGAAACTCGGCGATCTGCGAATTGGTCTGAAAATCGAAGACGAAGTTCCCCGTAAGGTATGCCTTCGCGGACTGAAGCTCCTCCGGGGTCACCGGCTCTGCAACTATGCGCTTGATCTCTCTCCGCAGACCTCCAAGCGCCTGCTCAAGGTTTTCAGGCGCGGTGCCTATGAAGGCCACGAACCTGCCGGGGTCGACTCCGGCGCTCGCGGTGATGTTGCTGTAGGTTGAATAAGCCAGACCCTGCTCGTCGCGAAGAATCCTGGGTATCCGCGATGTGAATCCGGGGCTGGAGCCGAGTATCGTCTCCATAACAAGCAGAGTGTAATAGTCGGCGTTCGTCCTCTCTATCCCGATCTGACCTATGAATATGTTGACCTGCTCTTTTTTAGCCGTCACAAACTTCTCAACCGATGCACCGAGTCTTTCCGGGCCAGGCACATCGGGCGGATAATACCCGGCAGCGGTCGCCCAGCCGCCGAACCTCTCTTCGACCATCGCTTTTATCTCTGCTTTATCTATGTCGCCGACGATTGCAAGGAGCGTGTTATTGGGAACGTAATGCCGCCGGTAAAACTCTACCATATCCTCGCGGTTGAGCGATCTTACGGTCTTCTCGTAACCGATGGGCGGGCGATGGCGCGGCGTTCCGGCAAAGATCAATTCATTCAACATGTCGGAAGCCTGCACGCTCGGGACATCGAGCCTGCTACGTATTTGCGCGGCCCTCCGCTCGACCTGCTGGATGACCTTGTCGGGAGGAAAGCTCGCGTTCATCAAGACGTCGGCGACTACTTCTATCCCTATCGCAACGTCCTTTGAGAGCACCGAAGCGTGAGTGCCGCTTGACTGGTATTCGCCAAAAGTCGCAAGCCGCCCGCCTACGGACTCGACCATCTCGGCGATCTGGTGAGAGGTTCGCGTGTGGGTCCCCTCATCGATCATCTCACCGACGAGCGATGCCAGACCCGCCTTTTCGTCAGCTTCGTACCGCGACCCTGCGCGCACGATCCCGTTGATCGAGACGGCGGGCAGGGCATGGTTCTCCGACAGCAGAAGCACAAGCCCGTTTGCAAGCTCTAGGCGCTCCACATCGAGCCTGGGCCGGGTCTTTCTCCCCGTCACGATCGGCTTTCGGCCGCCGCTGCGAAACGAGGCGTTTGAGATTTGAGATTTGAGATCTGAGATTTGAGATGCGGGGCCTTCCGGCGTGCCGCCTCCGCCTCCGCCCCGCCCGTCATCGATGAGGTAGCCGACGGTCCTGTTATCCTGCACAAGATACTTTCGGGCGGCGCGCGCCACATCTTCGGCGCTCACCTGACCTATCTGACCGAGCATGTAATCGATGAACTTATAGCCGCGATGCTCTTCGGGGATGTGGCCTGAAAAGGCGATGGTTTCATACTGGCCGAGCAGTACTGCCTGGTGAAGCGGTTCCTCATTGCTCAACACGATATCGGCTTCTATCTGTCGTCTGGCCTTCTCAAGCTCGGCTTGCGGGAGCGGCTCGGACTTTAACCTTTCGATCTCATCATAAATAGCCTGCTCGACCGATTGGAGGCTGAAACCGGGTTTAAGCTCGGCCTGCAAGTAGAAGAGCGAAGGATCGATGTGGTCATTATAGCTCGCTTTTACAGTTGTCACCGACTGGTCCATATCCACAAGCCGCCTGTAGAGGCGCGAGGCCCTGCCGTGCGATAAAAGCGTCTCTGTGACTTTTAGGGGGAACGAATCCGGCTCACCTACGGCCGGGACATGATAACCGATCAGCAGCCTTTCGACCGGGGTGTCTTTCTTTACGATGACGCGCTTTTCCCCGCGCTGTTCGGGCTCTACAACACGAAGCTCTCTGGGCTCGGGCCCGGGAGGGACCTGGCCGAACAACTGCTCGATCTTATCGAGCGTCTCGGCGGTATTAAAGTCCCCGACGAGCACGAGCGTGGCGTTTCGAGGATGGTACCAAAGGTCATAATAAGCCTTCATGTCTTCGGCTGTTGCCGCTTCGAGGTCCTGTAGCCAGCCGACGGTGGGCCAGTGGTAAGGGTGCTGGCGAAAGGCGGTCGCCCATACCTCGTTCTCAAGCATCTCCCACGGGCCGTCGAGCCCTATGCGTAATTCCTCTTCTACAACCTGTTTTTCCGGTTCGAATTCTTCCCGGGCAAAGGTCGTGCGCCGCATGCGGTTGGATTCAATCTCGAGCGCGGCCTGCCAGC
>DASTET010001007.1:0-5968 GCA_035709445.1 Blastocatellia bacterium
GAGATCAATCGCCAGGTCGGTGTGCTTGTTAACCGCAACGGTTATGTAGAGTACGTCGTCGTGGGAAACGCGCGCTCTATCGTATGGCCCGATCTCAAGCGTGTGCGTATGGGGGCGGAGCGGTTTCGCGGGCTTAGAAGCCTTCACACGCACCTGGCCGGGGAGTCGCTTACGCAGGACGATCTTACGGACCTGGCACTCCTGAGGCTCGATCTGATGGCGGCCATCGATGTGCGCAGCGACGGCCTTCCGGGCGTGATGCACGCGGCGCACCTGCTGCCCGCCGGTAACACGGATGGAAAGGCGGACTCCTCGCCTTCATCTTCTGAACCGGAAGCCGATGATAAGGAGGAGCCTGCCTTGCCTGCGCTCTGGGGATTTCTCGACCCTCGCCTGCCGAGCCAGATGGATGTCGATTTCCTGGACCTGATCGGCTCGCTCGAAGAGGAGCTGGCGCGAGCGCGACACGTCCGATCTCCTCGCGATCACAGGGACCGCGCAATACTCGTGAGCGTAACGACCGAAAGCGCAGCCTCGGCGCATGAATCGCTCGAAGAGCTGCGCGAGCTCGCCCGGTCGTCGGGTGTGGTCGTGCTCGACTCGGTCGTGCAGCGCAGGCAGAAGCTAGACCCGAGGTCGCTCGTCGGGCGCGGCAAGCTGGAAGAGCTGATAATACGCAGCCTTCAGCTCGGCGCAGATGTCATCATATTCGATCAGAACCTGTCGCCCGCGCAGGCGCGTGTGATTAATGAAGCGACCGACCTCAAGATCATCGATCGGACCCAGTTGATTCTCGACATCTTCGCCCAGCGGGCGCAGAGCCGCGAAGGCAAGATACAGGTGGAGCTTGCGCAGTTGAAGTATATGCTGCCGCGCCTGTCAGGGTCGGGGACCGAGATGTCCAGATTGATGGGCGGGATAGGAGGGCGCGGACCCGGCGAGACCAAGCTTGAGGTCGACCGCCGCCGCGTTCGCGAGAGAATTCACCACCTCGAACGACAGATAGAAGAGATTCGCACAAGTCGCCGCGTGCAGCGGACCCGTCGCTTGAGGCGCGATCTGCCGATAATCTCAATTGTCGGATACACGAACGCCGGAAAGTCTACGCTGCTTAACGCGTTGACGGCGTCGACGGTCACTGCCGAAGACCGCATGTTTGCGACCCTCGATCCGACAAGCAGGCGGCTCAGGCTGCCGCGCGACCAGGAGGTCATAATAAACGACACGGTCGGCTTTATTCGCGATCTGCCGCCCGATCTGATTACCGCCTTTCGCGCTACGCTCGAAGAGCTGGAAGGGAGCGACCTTCTCATACATCTCGTCGATGCCAGCAATCCGCAGCATGAGAACCATATCGCTTCGGTCGAGAAGATACTCGAAGATCTGGGGTTGTCCGATATCCCGAGGCTGCTCGTCTATAACAAGGCCGATCTCTTGAACGAGGACCAGCTCGAAAGCCTGCGGCGAGTTGATGGCGCAGTGGTCGTCTCGTCGCTTGATCGTAACACGCTCGTTCCTATGGTAGAGCGCATAGGTGAGATGCTCGAAGGCGTTTCTGCTCGGGAGTCGAAGGTGTCGGAAAGAAGAGACCTGGCAGACCGGTCGCCTGTTCGCGTGACCGGATAATTATAGTGTGGTTTTGTGATTCGATATTCGGGAGGAAGATTATGAGTAATATGTACGATCAGGACCCCGGCGCCGACATGCGCGACCAGTTCCGCCAGGAGTACGCTGAGCAACAGAGCGCGTTGGATCAGAAGAAGCGCAAACGTTCCACCTGGGTTATCGGCAGCATAATCGGGGTAGTCCTTTTGTTGATGATCCTGGGCGGGTCCGCCTGCGGCACCTACAACACGCTCACGACCAAACAGGAGAACGTGAGGACCGAGTTTTCAAACGTGGACGTTCAGCTTCAGCGACGCGCCGATCTGATCCCCAACCTGGTCAACACGGTCAAGGGATATGCGCAGCACGAACAGCAGGTCTTCAGCGATATAGCGGAGGCTCGCTCGCGGCTTCTCGCCGCGCAGACCGTCGATGAGAAGTCTGAGGCAAACGCGCAGGTGACGAGCGCGCTGGGCCGCCTGCTCGCGCTTCAAGAGAACTATCCGAACTTGAAGGCGGACCAGCAGTTTCTCCGGCTCTCAGACGAGCTTGCCGGGACCGAGAACCGTATAGGAGTAGCCCGGCGCGATTACAACCAGGTGGTGAACGACTACAACCGGTCCCGCCAGCAGTTCCCAACCGTCATTATGGCGAACCTGCTCGGCTTCGAGAGAGCACAGGAGTTCAAGGCCGACGCCGAAGCGCGAGAGGTGCCGAAGGTCGAGTTTCCGAAGTGACCGGGAAAACGTGAAGACAACACGAAAACATGACGGCGGCCCGTAAGGGCCGCCGTTTCCGTTTCTCGTGTGACGATAAACGACTTTGCGCGTATAATCGCTTCTGTCAGGTCACGTCTCGATAAACTTTCTACAGAGCGGAGAAGGGAATCACTATGAAATCACGAATAATCTATCGAGTAATGCTTCCTGTTCTGGTCGCCCTGGTTGCCTCCGTCCATGGGCTGGCTCAGGAGAGAGTGCTCACGCCTGAGCTTATATTGACCGTCAGGAACATAGCCGATGCGCAGCTCTCGCCCGACGGGCAGACCATCGTCTACCAGATCGTGCGCCCCCGCCGCGAGGATGAAAAGCCGGGGACCGCGATAAGCGAGATATGGATGGTCTCTGCAAAGGGGGGCGACCCTGTTCGTTTCACCTATAACGAGAAAAGCGACCGCTCGCCCGAATGGTCTCCCGACGGCAAGCACATCGCTTTCCTGTCGCAGCGGGGGGAATCGGGCCAGACACAGATCTATCTGATATCGGTCGCGGGCGGCGAGGCCATGCAGCTTACGCGGTCAGAGACCTCGGTCGGTTCGTTCAAATGGTCACCTGACGGAAGCCGCATCGCATATACGGCGACCGACGGCAAGACTAAAGAGGAACAGCAGGCCGAACGCGAGGGCAAGGACTGGATAGTTGCAGACAAGAACTACAAGCACACTCGCCTCTATGTCGTCGACGTGAAGACGAAAGAATCCCGCCTTGTGACCAGCCAGCAACTGACGATCCACGAATACGACTGGTCGCCGGACGGCAAGCAGTTCATCCTCGGAGCGACAAACACGCCAAATGTCGATGACTCGTACATGCGGGTCAGGCTGCTGACAATCCCATCAGGCGGCGGGGAAGCGAAACTGCTCGTCTCGACCGAGGGCAAGCTGAATTATCCGCGCTGGTCGCCCGACGGGAAGTGGATAGCCTGGCTCGGCGCAACCTCTATGAACGATCCGTACGCCGGGAGCCTCTTTGTCGTGCCGGCTGGCGGCGGAAACGCAGAGAACCTGATCAAAGGATTTGCCGGAACAGCCGACTGGATGGGCTGGCAGCCGGGCAAGCCCTCGACCATCGTCTTTCGCGCGATAGAACGACAGTCGAATAACCTCTATACGATCTCGATTCCGGACCGCAGGCGCGAGCCGCTCTTCACGCAGGAGATCATTATCGCCACCGCTCCTAGCTTCAGCCGCGACGGCAAATGGATGGCGCTCGCCGCAAACACGCCGAAGCACCCGAGCGAGGTTTTTTATGGCGAGGCTGCAAACAGATCTCTCACTCGGGTGACCCGCACCAATCCGCAGCTTGACGGCGTCGCGCTCGGCGAGCAGGAGGTCGCTAAATGGAAGAGCTCGGACGGCTGGGAGATCGAAGGTGTCCTTGTGAAACCGGTCGGGTACAAACAGGGTACGCGTTACCCGCTCGTTCTTCAGCCTCACGGCGGCCCAGAATCGGCAGACCTCAACGGCTGGCTCGGTTACACGAGCCGCTGGGGGCAGATGCTTGCCGGGCGCGGGTTCGCGGTCCTATATCCCAACTATCGCGGCAGCATAGGCAGAGGAGTGGAGTTTGCCAAAGCAGACCATCGCGACCTTATGGGCAAAGAGTTCGAGGATATGCTCGCAGGGATAGATCATCTTGTTAAACAGGGAATCGCCGACGGCGACCGCGTAGGCATCGGAGGCGGGAGCTACGGCGGTTATACATCTGCGTGGGCTGCTACGTTTGCAAGCGAGCGATTCAAGGCTGCCGTCGCGTGGATGGGAATATCAAACTGGTACAGCATGACCGGCACTTCGGACATATTCTGGGAGAACTCCACCGTCCACTGGGACGCGATCATGTACGACAACTATGAGCTGTACCTTGATCGGTCGCCCATCCGCTACATCAAGAAGGCCAACACTCCCACTCTCATAATCCACGGCGCAGCCGATCCGCGCGTCCCGATAGGCCAGTCGCAGGAGCTTTATACCGCGCTGAAGTGGAAAGGCGTGCCGGTGGAGTTCGTCACCTATCCGCGCGAAGGGCACGGAGTGGGAGAGAGGGCTCATCAGTATGATTTTATGACGAGGGTGCTCGGCTGGTTCGAGAAGTACTTAAAGAACGATGTCGCGAGCAAGTGATGGCTATGATAAAAGTTGAAAAAGACGGGCCTGTGACGACCGTGATATTGAGCCGACGGGAGGTTCGAAACGCGGTCGACCGCGAGACTGCCGAGGCGCTCGTGGATGCCTTTCGCGCTTTCGATGCGGACCCGGAAGCGAGGGTAGGCGTGCTTTACGGCGATCACGGCGTCTTCTGCGCCGGGGCCGATTTGAAGGCAGTAGCAGCCGGGCGCGGCAACCGCGTGGACCCGACAGGCGCGGGTCCGATGGGGCCGTCGCGGATGCTGCTCGGCAAGCCGGTTATCGCCGCCGTCGCGGGCTACGCGGTCGCGGGCGGGCTTGAGCTTGCTCTGTGGTGCGATCTTCGTGTGGTTGAGGAGACGGCGGTGCTTGGGGTCTTCTGCCGTCGCTGGGGCGTGCCACTGATAGATGGCGGCACCGTTCGCCTGCCGCGCCTGATAGGGCTTGGGCGCGCGCTCGACCTTATCCTTACGGGGCGACCGGTTCAGGCTGATGAGGCGCTCAGCATAGGCCTGGCCAACCGGGTCGTCCCAGAAGGGACGGCGCGCAGCGAAGCCGAGAAGCTCGCGCACGAGATTGCTCGATTCCCCCAGGTCTGCATGCGAGGCGACCGTCTTTCGGCCTACGAGCAGTTTGATATGACCTTCGAAGAGGCTATCCGTAACGAGTTCAATCACGGAATGGTTGCGCTAAAAGCCGAGGCCCAGGCCGGCGCGAAGAGGTTTGCCGGAGGCGAGGGCCGTCACGGCAGCTTCGAGAAGTTATAAATAACACAGAGGACACGGAGGGTCACGGAGGGCTAATCAATCCTCTGTGTTCCTCCGTCCCTCTGTGGTTTTAATCCTGGCTACTTCTTCAGGGCCTCGTTTAGCGAGCCAGTCCGATAGCCTTCAAGGTCTAGCGCGACATACCTGAACCCGAGGGCCTTGAGCTTGCTCGAAATCATTCGGGCCATTTCTACATCCAGCGCGCGCGGCAGCTCATCTTCGGCTATCTCTACCCGCGCGACATCGCCGTGATGGCGGACGCGGACCTGCCGGAATCCGATCTGCTTCAACTCGTTTTCCGCCCGATCAATCATTGAAAGCTTCTCTATAGTCACTACCTGGCCATACGGCACGCGAGATGAAAGACAGGCAGACGCAGGCTCATCCCAGGTTGGAAGAGAGGCCCTGCGCGAAAGCTCGCGTATGTCGGACTTGCTCAGCCCGCACTCAAGAAGGGGCGAGCGGACGCCGTGCTCCCTGGCCGCCTGCCGCCCCGGTCTGTAATCGCCCACGTCGTCGGCGTTCGTGCCGTCGCATACGACCGCAAACCCGCGCTCGCGCCCAATCTGCTCAAGCTGCGAATAGAGCTCGGTCTTGCAGTAGTAGCAGCGGTTCGGCGGATTGCTCGTATAGTTCTCATCCTGAAACTCACGGGTCAGAATCAGCTCGTGCCGTATGCCGAACTCTTTCG
>DASTET010001008.1:0-3654 GCA_035709445.1 Blastocatellia bacterium
CTGCCGAAAAGTCTGCGCCTCCGGTCAGCGGCACGATTTGTGAGACATCGAGCAGCGTCATGCTGCGCCGGCTCTCGCCGACTCCGGGCATGTAGGATGGAAGGGTTATGGAATACACGGTGACCCCTGCGTCGTTTGCGCGGCGTATCAGCTCGGTCTGGTCCGTCGGATCGATGTTATCGAAGCCATCGCTCAAGACGATGGCGACGCGGCGGAGCCTGCGCCCGCCCCGAAATTTCGGCGCGCGTTTGAGCATGGAGACGGCCCGGTCTATCGAGCCAAATATGCGGGAAGAGCCGCCCACGTCGCCGAACTTCTTGAAGGCGGAAGCGATCTTATTCGAATCACTCGTAAAATCCTGAAGCACGCGTATCTCGTTATTGAAGGAAATCACCGCAAAGACGGAGTCGGGCTGGACAAGCTTCATGAAGTGCTCGGCGGCGTCGCGCTGTTTTATCACCTCTTCGGGCCTGATGCTGCCCGAATTGTCGAACGCGAAGACCACGGCCAGGGGGCGCGTCAGCGCAGCCTCTTCGCTCGCCTCGAAGAAATCGATCTTCTGCGGCTCTCCGTCCTGGTAAAGGACGAAGTCCTCCGACTTCAAATCGCGGATGAAATTGCCGTCCTTGTCCGTGACCGTCACGTCTATGACTATGAGATCGGTCTGAAGCTTTATCGCCTTATCATCTTTTTGAGCGAGCGCGGGGGCCATAATCAGCGCCGCCGCGAGTAGCGAGGCAAAGATACTCTTATAAAATCTGCCTTTTAACATCAAAGGTGCTCTCCAAACGGGGTCTTGTGCTCACAGACAGGTTAACACGCGCTCTTTTCAGAGTTCAATTTATTCAAGCGTGACCGGGACTGGCGCCGGGCGGGAAAATTGACGCTGCCGGGGCGCGGTGATAGACTTGACGGCTTGAAAACGGGAGGTGCCAGTTGCCGATAAGCGAGAGATTGCTTGAGGTTCTCATTTGTCTCGTCTGCAAGGTGAATGTAGAGATGAAGCCGGACGGGACCGGGCTCAAGTGCCCCAGGTGTAAAAGGGTCTATCCCATAGAAGACGATATCCCCGTGATGCTTATCGATAAGGCAGTGATTGAAGAGTGACACCAGCGCCACATGATGATGCCCGCCAGTCGTCCCTGCCGGACTGGTCGCTTGTCAGCAGAGTGCTGTTAATACGGTTGCGATCCATCGGCGACACTGTGTTGATGACCCCCTGTCTTGCCGCGCTCAAGAGCTGGCGGCCCGATATCGAGATAAGCGTGCTCCTGGAGCCGCTTTCCGCGCCCTTGCTGGAAGACCACCCGCAGGTCGACCGCCTTATCGTTTCCGGGCCTGACCTGTCGTCTCGCGCACGGCTCGCGCGCGAGCTGCCGGGCAGCCGGTTCGATGTGGCCTTCAATATGCACGGCGGGACTACGGGGATGATTCTGGCCCGGCTCTCTGCCGCCCGGCACACTGTAGCGTTTCGCGGCCATCGGCAATCCTGGCTCGTAAGCGCGCGGGCGCCGGGGCCCGATCTGATTTTGGGCCGCGCGCGTATCCACAGCGTCGAGCAGCAGCTCGCGCTCCTGCACTGGGCGGGCGTGCCCTGGCCTGCCTCGCGGCCAGTCTTGAGCCTCGCCTTTTCGGCTGAGGCTCAGGCAAAGGCGCGAGCGCGACTCGATGCCATCAACCTATCCGAAGCAAAAGGGCCGCGCCGATTTGCGGTGATCGCGCCTTCGGCGGCAACGGAATCGAAGCGATGGACCGAATCGGGGTTCGCCTCGGTCGTCGATCACCTGAACGATAACTGGGGGTTGCCTTCAGTGGTGATCGCCGGACCCGCTCAGGAGAAGATCGCTCGCGAAGTCGCGGCCCTTGCTCGCGCGAAGCCTGCCGTAGTATCGGATTTGAGCTTGAAAGAGCTGATGGCGCTCATTCGAGCGAGCGAGCTTTTCGTCGGCAACGACAGCGGCCCTGCGCATATCGCCGCCGCTTTCGCCCGCCCCGTGGTGGTCGTCTTCGGCGCATCGAACGTAAAGGTATGGCATCCCTGGACCGAATCCGTGTACAAGGTGGTCAGCAGCAATAGCCCGGACGCTGAGCAGCGGATAAAACAGATCTCTGCGCGCGAGGTGACGGCTGCCGTGGATGAGACGATCGAGACGGTCCTCGCTGCCTCAATTTATGATTGATACGGACAGGATTTACAGGATCCAATTCTTCCAGTTATGACCAGTCTGACGCGCGAACGCGCAGTGAAAATTACCGGCAGCTTTGCAAGCAAGCGAATAGTCGTGCTGGGCGACGTAATGCTTGACGAGTTCGTATGGGGCCGGGTGCGGCGCATCTCGCCCGAAGCGCCCGTCCCCGTAGTAGAGGTGGAGCGCCAGACGCTCGCGCTCGGCGGCGCGGGCAACGTCGTAAGCAATCTGGTCGCAATGGGCGCGACGGCTGTCCCAATAGGGATAGCAGGCGACGATGTGGATGCCGAGCGGCTCCGCTCGGCCTTCGCGTCGCTCGGCGTCAGGACGGACGGTCTCGTAACCGACTCAAGTCGCCCGACCACGCTAAAGACCCGGATCATCGCTCATAACCAGCAGGTTGTCCGCGCCGACCGCGAGAACCGCTCGCCGGTTGCCAGCGCGGTCGAAGATCGCGTCGTCGATATGTTTTGCCGCGAGATAGCAGAGGCTGACGCGGTCGTGGTCTCGGATTACAGCAAAGGATTGCTGACGCCGGGACTGCTCGCCCGCACTCTACGGCAAGCCCGAGAGCGCGGGCTTACGGTCTGTCTCGACCCGAAGACTCGCAGCTTTACTCACTACCAGCCGGTCACGGTAATCACTCCCAATAACCAGGAAGCAGCCGGGGCCGCAGGGATCACAATAGAGGATGAGGATAGCCTGATCGAGGCAGGCCGCAGGATACTCGGCTCGATAGACTGCCGCGCCGTGCTGGTGACGCGCGGCGAAGAGGGGATGACGCTTTTCGCTGACGGCGGGGTGGTGACGCATATTCCCACCGTCGCCCGCGAGGTGTATGATGTGACCGGCGCTGGCGACACGGTCATCGCCACGCTGGCGCTTGCCCTGGCGACGGGCGCCGATCTCGCGGAGGCCGCCGTGCTGGCAAATCATGCGGCGGGCGTTGTTGTAGGCAAGGTCGGGACGGCGACCGTAACTCGTGATGAGCTGATGGAAACAATCGCCGAGTAACCGCTGAAAGGATTAACGGCAACTCTGGATGTTAAGGCTCATTTATCCTTTCAGATAACTGTGGAATTCTGTTCTATGAGGATTTTCGATAACGGGATTATAGATTATGCGTGCTGAATTATTGAGCAAGATCATTGAGCGTCGCGCCGTGGTCGGCGTGGTGGGGCTGGGTTATGTAGGGCTGCCGCTCGCCGCCGAATTCGGGCGGGGCGGGTTTCCGGTAATCGGGTTTGACCTGGACAACTCGCGCATCGATACGATCAATTCCGGTCGTTCTTATATCCCCGACGTTGCGACCGAGGTGATCGGCCCGCTCGTAGAGCGAGGCAGGCTTTACGCGACCAGCGATTTCTCGCGCCTTGCGGATACGGATGCCGTGATCATCTGCGTGCCGACCCCGCTAAGAAAGACAAAAGAGCCGGACATATCATACATCCTGGCCGCAAGCGAG
>DASTET010001009.1:0-2942 GCA_035709445.1 Blastocatellia bacterium
CGCACCCGCGAGCGGCTCTATCGCGACCGCACTTCGTCGCTGTCGCGACTCGCTATCCCGCGCGACCGCGAGCTTACCGCCGAAGACATCGCCCGCGCCGCGAGCGAAGGCGACGAGATGGCGCAGGTCATGATGGAACGGACAGGCATGTTCTTAGGCATAGCTATCGCCGCCGTCGTCAACCTGCTCAACGTCGAGATGGTTGTCATGGGCGGCGGCGTGATGGAAGCGGGCGACCTCATACTCAAACCCACTATCAAGGAGACTCGCCGCCGCGCTTTTCCTCCTTCCTTCAATAGCTGCGAGATAGTCATCGCAAAACTCGGCCCGTCGGCAGGAGTGATCGGGGCCGCTCTGCTTGCGCGCGATCAGGCGGAATGAATTTGAGATTTGAGATATGAGACTTGAGATTTCTGATGTTTGATCGCTCACAAATTAGAAACTTCTCCATCATAGCCCATATAGATCATGGCAAAAGCACGCTCGCCGACCGTCTGCTCGAGATGACCGGCGCGCTCTCCGAACGCGAGATGAGCGAGCAGGTGCTCGATGCCATGGACCTCGAACGCGAGCGCGGGATCACGATAAAGGCCCACGCCGTGCGCCTCAACTACAGGGCGAGGGACGGGCGCGATTACCTGCTCAACCTCATAGACACGCCCGGCCACGTCGATTTTTCTTATGAGGTCTCGCGATCGCTTTCGGCCTGCGAGGGCGCGCTGCTAGTCGTAGACGCTTCGCAGGGGGTCGAAGCGCAGACGCTCGCCAATACCTATCTCGCGCTCGATCATAACCTCCACCTCATCCCCGTCATAAACAAGATAGACCTCCCAGGAGCCGAGCCCGACCGCGTGCGCGAGGAGATAGAGCACACGATAGGGCTCGAAACAGATAACGCCATTCTCGCCTCGGCCAAGATGGGGCAGGGCATAGACGAGGTGCTCGAAGCGATTGTGCGCGAGATACCGCCGCCCGCGGGCGTCCCCGACGCGCCGCTCAAGGCGCTCATATTCGATTCCTGGTTCGACTCCTATCGAGGCGTCATAGTCTTGATGCGCGTCATCGACGGGGCGATCCGGCCCGGCATGCGCGTGCTGCTTATGAACACGGAGAAAGAGTACGAAGTCGACTCGCTCGGAGTGCTCACGCCCAAGCCGCGCGAGATAGACGAGCTGGGGGCGGGCGAGGTCGGCTTCTTCACCGCGTCGATAAAGACCGTGGCCGACGTCGAGATAGGCGATACGATCACCGACGCCCGGCGGCCTACGGCAACGCCTTTTCCCGGATTCAAGCACATAAAGCCGATGGTCTTTGCCGGGCTTTATCCGATAGAGTCGAACCGCTACGAAGAGCTTCGAGATGCGCTCGACAAGCTGCGGCTGAACGATTCGTCCTTTTTCTATGAGCCGGAGTCGTCGGCCGCGCTCGGCTTCGGCTTCCGTTGCGGCTTTCTCGGTCTTCTTCACATGGAGATAGTTCAGGAGCGGCTCGAACGCGAGTTCGATCTGGAGCTTATAACGACGGCCCCGAACGTGCGCTACCGCGTGACGACCACGGCAGGCGAGGTGCTCGAAATCGACAGCCCCTCGAAGCTGCCCGACCCCGGAAAGATAGAGAAGGTCGAAGAGCCGATAATCCGCGCGATGATAATGAGCAACGACGAATACGTCGGGCCGCTGTTTGCCCTGCTCGAAGAGAAGCGCGGGACACAGCTCGGATTCGAGTACCTGACGCCGAAGCGGGTGCTGCTCACCTATGAGCTGCCGCTTGCGGAGATAATGCTCGATTTTTACGACCGTCTCAAATCGCTCTCTCGCGGGTACGCGTCATTCGATTATGAGCTGACGGGTTACCGCGAGGGCAAGCTTGTAAAGCTCGACATACTTGTGGCGGGAGAGTCGGTCGATGCGCTGTCGTTTATAATTCATCAGGACCACGCATACGCGCGCGGGCGCTCGCTCGTAGAGAAGATGCGGCAGCTTATCCCTCGCCAGCTCTTCGAGGTCCCCATACAGGCGGCCATCGGCAACAAGGTCATAGCGCGAGAGACCGTGAAGGCGCTGGGCAAGAACGTGCTCGCCAAGTGCTACGGCGGCGACATCACCCGCAAGCGAAAACTGCTCGAAAAACAGAAAGAGGGCAAAAAGCGGATGAAGCGGGTGGGCCGGGTCGAAATCCCTCAGGAAGCCTTTCTCGCCGTCCTTAAAGTAAACGACTAGGAGCAGGGGGCTGTTCGCTCGTCAACACCCACAATCACCCTTTGCTTTCACCGATTGCTTTTGAGCGCCTTTTATAACGGTTATGGTTGCATCACAGGAAAGCGCATGAGTATCCCTAAATCCAGTTGCTACACATGCGACATTGACCGTTATATTTCCAGATTTGTAAGTCTGAAAGTAGCGGTCGCCTTTCCTTCCTTTGTATTTGAACGTGTCCTTTATAAGCCTTAGCTGCACTATCTGGCCATCAATGTTCATCCAAGCCTGCTTGTCGTGATTCCCTATCAGGATATATTTCTGAGTTCCTGGGTCATCGTATTTTGGTTCTCTACCTACAGGCCAGAAGCTTCAGTCGAATCCATCTCGATATTAATATAGTTTTCAAATACTGTGTCAATGGGGCTGTGCTTATCAGGGTTTGAGCATTTTGCCGACATTGACATTGTGGTTATCCACAGCCCTATCTATCCGGTACTTTTGAAGTCAGTATTTCAATACTTCTAACTGTGCTCTTTTGAAGAGGACATTCCTGGTAATCAAGCTCGAAATAACCGTGGAGGACGCAGAGAGACGCAGAGGAATAATCTAGCTTCTACAGAATACCATTATCCTATGTGGTTTATATTCGCTGACCCGTCCAGCAACTGAATGGCCCTACTCTCTTTCCCCTCACAGGGAATTCCTGTTTTTTTGTTGACATGGAAATGAAAGGGGCGTCTAAGC
>DASTET010001010.1:0-2752 GCA_035709445.1 Blastocatellia bacterium
AGTTGCGCCCTTTTATGACGACGCGCGTGCCTGCGCCCGCGCGCCCCGGCTTGATCGCGCGTATCTCAGGCGCGCCCGTCTGGGCGCTGGTCGTCACGCCCACAAGCGAAATGGCTATAAGAAACGGCAGCAGTAATAAACAGAATGCTTTTCTCAAGATAATCACCCTTCCCAAAAACAGTCTGGCGAGTCTAGCGAGTCGCGAGTCTAGCGAGTCGCTTTAAAGACAGACATCGCTTGAATCAGTTAATGCAAAGTAGTCAGCACCGTCAAGAGCGGGACGCGCTAGACGCGCTAGACTGTTCCCGACTCGCCAGACTGTTCCCGACTCGCTAGACTCGCCGGACTTCCGTTAAAATGATTCGGGAATCGTTATGGAGTTGAAGGCTGGTTACGTGTGTGACAGGGGCTTGAACCCGCGCAGGCCGGTCAATCAGGACCGTTATCTTGCGCTGGTCGAGCGCGGGCTCTTTGCGGTCTTCGACGGAGTAGGCGGGCAGCGGGCCGGAGAGGTCGCAAGCCAGACCGCCGCCGAGACGATTGAAGAGGCCCTCGCTTACGAATCCGCCGCCCCTACGCCTGAGCATGTACGCCGAGCCATTCAGTTTGCCAATCGCGACATCTATGAGATGGCCGAAGGCGATCCGGCCTATAAGACGATGGCGACGACCGTCGCGCTGCTTCACTTCAACGGCGACCGGGCGACGATTGCCCACGTCGGTGACAGCCGCGTCTATCGCCTCGAAGACGGGCGCCTCCATTGCGAGACGATAGACCACACCGATTTGAACGATGACCTTCGCGCCGGGCGGATCACTAAAACCGAGGCCGCAGACCAGGAGGAACGCAACGTCATAAATCGCGCGCTCGGCGTCGAGCCCGATGTCGAGGTAGAGATCAAGACGATTCGCGTGCGCGACGGCGCGCGGTTCCTGCTCTGTAGCGACGGCGTCTACAAACACCTGTCGGACCCGGAGATCGCCCGCCTGCTCGCCGAAAACCCCGATCCTCAGCGCGCCGCCGAAGAGATAAAGCGCGTCGTCTGCGATCGGGGCGCGGACGATAATCTCACAGCGGTCGTAGTGCAGGTGGGCCGAGCGCGAAAGGGCGCCGCCTCGCTTGCCGCGAAAGCGCGCTCGTCCGAGGCGTACGGGCCCGCAACCGCAAAGACAAGGAGCGCCCGCGCAGGCGGCGGTCGTATACAAGTTGAGTTCGGCAATACATCGAAGGATGTTTTGACGGACGAGCGGGCAAGCGCGGCGGAATGGGGAGCGGGCTCGAAGCGCGCGCTGTCAGGGTCGCCGCTTGCAGCCGACAACAGGAGCGTTTCGCGGACAGTGATGTATGTCATGCTCGCGCTCGTGCTCGCGGCCGCGTCATTTTATGGCGGGCTGCGCGCGTCAGACTGGATAAACGGGCGAACGTCAGGTCCGCCCGACGGAGGCGAAACGATCAGCTCGCTCGAGGCGGGGCGGGCGGCTTTTGATGAAGCCAATTACCCGGCGGCGGCTTTGGAGCTCGATTCTCTTGTGAAGCGCGAGCCGCAGAACGCGCAGGCCCATTACTGGCTGGGCCGCGCGCGCCTTGAGCTGGGCCAGTACGCCAGCGCGGCAGAGAGCTTTGAGCAGGCGATAAGCATCCAGCCGACTTTTTACGATGCGTACGTGCAGGCGGCGGCGGCTTATGGGGCTGACGGAAGAAGAGAGAAAGCCGAACGGATGCTGCGCCTTTATGGAGACGAGCGCCGGAAGGCTCAACGTTGAGGGCCGCCTCAGATCGGATTTGAAGTGCCGGAACTGAAGCTTGAAAACAGTATAGTCGATGATCGTCACCTGGTGGATCGGTGTCTGGGTCGCGGCAGCTATGCCGAGATATTTCTCGCATACGATCAACAGCGAGGCCAGGAGCCGGTCATAATCAAGGCGCTGAACACGACGCTTCAGGGCACGCCCGATCCGGAGCTTGAGCAGACGCTCATAGAGAATTTTCAGAACGAGGCCATAGCTCTCGACAAGGTTCGACATCCTCACATCATCCGGCGGCTCGGCCACGGCACGGCTGCGGACCTGCGCGGCGTTCCCTTTCATTACCTGCTGCTCGAATACATGCCCGGAGGCGACCTGCTGTCGCTGTGCCGGCATCGCGCTTTCGACCTCGATACGGCGCTGTTTTATTTCAAGCAGGTGGCCGAGGCCATGGCTTACGCGCACAGCCAGCAGGTCATCCATCGCGATATAAAGCCGAACAACCTGCTGCTATCGGCAGACCATCGCACGATGAAGATAGCCGATTTCGGCGTCGCCAAGATGGCGCTCGACGATGCGACCGAGATCACGCGAGTCGGCACTAATGTGTATGCGCCGCCCGAGCATCATCCCGACAGCCCAAGCGACGCGCTCGGCGAGAAATTGACCCCGTCGGCTGACGTCTACTCGCTGGCGAAGACTGTTTACACGGCGATGACCGGGCGCGCGCCGCGCCAGTTCGCGCGCCAGCCTATAACGGAGCTTCCCGCCGAGCTTATCCGCGAGCCGTGGGGCGGCCATCTGCTCTCGGCGCTCGAAAAAGCGACCGCCTTCAGACCGGCGGACCGCTACCAGACGGTCCAGGAGTTCTGGGAAGATTTCGCCAGGGTCGGCGCAATGGCCGCCGCCGCCGAGGGCGCCGATCCCGAAGCCACCATAGTGCGCGCGCGGCTCGTCGCTACAACCACTGCCGAGCGTGTCGTGCGGCAGCCCGATTTTCACGCGCT
>DASTET010001011.1:0-8317 GCA_035709445.1 Blastocatellia bacterium
GTGTTAGTCAGAGGCCGAAATCTATGGGCAGACAACTCGACTTTATGGCCGTATCAGGCGAGTTGTGTTATGATTTCGCCTGGTTGCAGACAGCCCTTAAATCGAGACGACCGGCTGTTTAGGGCCGGTCTTCATGTCGGGTTCAATCCTATGGCTGAGTTCACATGTCGTTTAGGCGCGCCGACGGGCGAGGTCATCACGCGCACTATCGAGGCGAACGCTGAGCGCGAGCTTCGCGCCAAGCTCGAACGCGACGGGTTTCGCGTATTTTCCGTAGCGGTGGCGGGATCGACGGGGCTTCGTCGCGCGGTCGGGGCCGAGCCTCGCGTCCGAAAAATAAAGACTGAAGACTTCCTGCTGTTCAATCAGCAGCTTTCGGCGCTGTTGCGCGCCGGGCTGCCGATTCTTCAGGCGATAAGCATCCTCCGCAAGCGGGTGCCAAACGAGCGGCTGCGGCTTTTGCTTGAAGACGTCGAAGAGAAGATACGCGCCGGGCAGGCGCTCTCGCAGGCTTTCGCGGCGCAGGGCGATGCTTTCCCGCGAATCTATATCGCTTCGATCCTGGCGGGCGAGCGTTCGGGCTCGCTCGACGAGGTGCTGCTCAGATACGTGAGCTATCAAAAGACTATCACCGAGGCGCGGCGCAAGATAAAAAAATCGCTCTCATACCCGGCGGTCCTCATAAGCGCATCGATCATCCTGGTGATGGTGCTTTCGACCTATGTCATCCCGAAGTTTATGCAGCTTTACGGCGGCGTCGGCGCGCAGGAGCTTCCTACGATAACCGTGATGGTAGTAACCACCGCCGAGTTCATCAGCAGCAACCTGATATGGCTGGTCCCGACAATAATAGGCGCGATAATCTTCATACTATTCTGGCGGCGCACGCCTGGAGGGCGGTACGCCATTGATCGGTGGATACTGAAGATGCCAGTGGCGGGCGAGACGATACGGCAGCTCACCATCGCCCAGTTCACACGCAGCCTTGCCACGCTGCTTGCGGGCGGGATCACGCTTCCCGAATCCGTAGAGATCGCCAGCGAGTCCATTACAAACCGCGCGCTGCGACACGCGAGCGAGGGGGTGCTTGTCGGGATACGCGAAGGCCGGCCCTTTACCGAAAGCCTCGAAGCTTCCGGGTGGGTCAGCGAGCTTGCGCTCGACATGATAGGGGTGGGCGAGCGTTCGGGCGCGCTGCGCGAAATGCTCGACGAGGTGGCGAACTTTTATGACTCGGAACTCGACGTTCGCCTGAACACTATCACAACATTTATCGAGCCGGTGATACTCGTCTTCATGGGCACGCTCGTGATGACGATACTGCTGGCGATGTATCTACCGCTGTTCTATATGATCGGCAATATGGGACGCTCTGCATAACGGTCTGGCGAGTCTGGCGAGTCGCTTTGAAGACAGACATCGCTTGAATGAGATTTTGCAAAGTAATCAGCAGAGTCGGGAGCGGGACGCGCTAGACTCTCGACTCGCCAGACTAATAAGAGGGATATGAGTCAACAAGAAGTAAATGATGGGAGCGTTTCAACTGCGGTTGTCGCGCCGGAGGCGAAAGAGGGGCGCACGCCTTCCGAGATGAGCCAGGAAGAGGTGGCCGCGCGCCAGCTCGCCAGGCGCTACCGGTTGCAGTACATCGCGCTGACCCCTGAAGAGATCGATTATCACCTTGTCCACGAACTGCCGGTCGATCTGATGATCCGTCATAACTTCGTGCCGCTTCGGCGCGATGGCCATCTGCTTTACGTTGCGATGGCCGACCCGACCGACCTGGACCTGATAGATGAGCTTGAGGCGCAGCTTGGCGTCAGATTGAAGACCGCCGTTGCCACGCAGTCGGCTGTGGAAGAGGCCCTGAAGCGGGGCGACACGGCAGCGCGCATACTACAGACGGCGACCGCCGGTTTTCGCACCGACTCGATGGCCCTTGTGCGCGAGACCGAACAGGGCGAAGAGGTGCTCGACCTCGACCGGCTCGCAGGTGACGAAGAGATGTCGCCGATCATCAAGCTGGTCGATACGGTCGTGCTGAACGCGCTCGAACGCCGCGCTTCAGACATTCATATCGAGACGCGCGACAGCGACGTGATGGTCAAGTACCGTATAGACGGCGCGCTCTACCGGGCAGCCGACCCGATCGACATCGTCCATCACCAGACGATAATACAGCGCATAAAGGTCATGTCGGAGCTGGACATCGCCGAACGTCGCGTGCCGCAGGACGGTCGATTCCGAATGCGAATACGGGGGCGCAAGATCGACTTCCGCGTCTCTATTATGCCTGCGATACACGGCGAGAACTGCGTCATCCGTATCCTCGATAAAGAGCAGATCAACGAGGCGTTTCGCGAGCTGAATCTCGACGTTGTAGGGTTCGACCCGCACGACCTTAGAAAGTTTCGCAAGTTCATATCCGAGCCTTACGGTATGGTGCTGGTCACGGGGCCTACGGGGTCGGGTAAGACGACCACGCTCTATGGCGCGCTCAACGAGATAAAGAACGAAGAAGACAAGATCATAACGATTGAAGACCCGGTCGAGTACCAGCTTCAGGGAATCACGCAGATTCCCGTAAACGAAAAGAAGGGCCTGACGTTTGCGCGCGGGCTGCGCAGCATACTGCGTCACGACCCGGACAAGATAATGGTCGGCGAAATCCGCGATTCCGAGACGGCGCAGATCGCCATACAATCGGCGCTTACGGGCCACCTGGTCTTTACCACTGTGCACGCAAACAACGTCATAGATGTTATAGGCCGGTTCCTGAACATGGGCGTCGAGCCGTATAATTTCGTCTCGTGTCTCAACTGCGTGCTGGCCCAGCGGCTCGTGCGCGTGCTCTGCACGCATTGCAAGCGCGCATACCAGCCGACCGAGAGCGAGCTGACCGAATCGGGTCTCAACCCGGAGAAGTATCGCAACGAGGTATTCTACAACTCGGTCGGTTGCGAGGTGTGCAACTTCACGGGATATCGCGGGCGAACTGCCATACACGAGCTGCTGGATGTGACCGACCCCATACGCGAGATCATATTGGAGCGGAGGCCGGGGTCTGAAGTCCGCCGCTCGGCGCGAGCCGAAGGGCTCACCTCTCTTCGCGAGTCCGCGCTGGCAAAGGTCTTTTTAGGCGTGACCACGTTGCACGAGATCAACCGCGTCACGTTCGTTGAATAGCAGGGACCAGGTTTCAGGGGTCGGGGGTCAGGGGTTGCTATTTGATTATCACTATGCCGATGATTAGGGTTCAGCATTCAACGGGCTAATGACACTGAAGCCCTGACCCCCGACCCCAGCCCCCCGATCCCTTTCTGTTTATTTTGAAACCCCGGCGTGTTAGAGTAGTTTAATCAAGCAGACACTCTCAAACGAGATTGAGCTGCGAAATCGAGTTCCGAAGCAGGCTCGAGGCAGAGGGTAGTAGTAAAGCTCCTTTGTAGCAAGCTGCCACTTAGATTTTCGAGGGTGCGAATTCCCCGTGGGAAGATCATCAGAGAGGTTTGTGCGATGGGAAAAAGGATTGTGAAGATTCAGCAGGCAGTGGCACTGGCGATAGCAGTGACGCTCGCCGCGCCGGTTGCGGTCCTTGCGGCTGACGGTAAGAAGCACTACAAGCAAGGTCTGAAGTACGAAGAGAACCGCCAGTGGGACAAGGCCGCCGAACAGTTTGCGCTGGCCGCTGCCGAAAAGCCCTCCAATATCGAGTACCAGTTGCACCTCCAACGCGCCCTGGTCAATGCGGGAATAATGCTGGTCGAGCGCGGGGATATCCTGGCCGATAAGAAAGACTACAACGCGGCATATCAGGCTTACCGGCAGGCATTCGCCTTTGATCGCACAAACGAGCTGGCACTTATCAAAATGCGGCGTATGCTCGAAGCGCAGGGGCTGCCGACGGAAGACCTGCCGAGCCTCGGCGACCCCGCCGGGCCAAAGGGCAAGCCTCAAAACGATACGAACGTCAAAGCAAAATTCCATCTCACATCCAATATCATCTACCCGCCGGGCGTGGAGCGCAAAAACGTACAGCTTCCGGTCCCCGGACGCAAGTTCCCTAAGACCCAGGTCATAGCCCGCAGCGATAATCTGCTTTCATTTATAGAGCAGCTCGCGCAGAGCATGGGGCTCAACGTCATATTCGACAGCCAGGTCGCCAACCAGCTTCGAAACGCAAAGCTCGTCATCGAGCTGCGCGATGTGACCTACCCGAAGGCGCTTGAGATGATCCTCAAGACCAATAACCTCATGTATGCGCAGCTCGACACGCGAACGATAGTCATCGCGCTGGACAACCCTCAATCGAGAAGCCGATATGACCAGCTGGCAGTTCGCACCTTTTATATAAAGAATGCCGACATACAGGAAGTGCGAACCGCAATCCAGACGACGCTCCCGCAGGCGAAGGGGCTTGTCGCCATCAAGCAGCTCAACGCCGTCATCGTGCGCGATACGCCTACGAACCTGGATTTGATCGAGTCGATGATCAACTCGCTCGATAAGAGCAAGGCCGAGGTGCTCATCGATGTCAACATCTATGAAGTCACCAACAGCGACCTGCTACAGATCGGTCAGCAGTTCAACACGCAGAGCGGGATCACGCCGGCCTTCCTCGGAGGGCTCGGACAGAACGGCCCGGTCGGCGGGAACGCCGCCAGGGCTCACACGTTTGTCAACAATGTTGCTCTGGGGTTTGCGCTCGGACTTCCGACGAGCGCTATAAGCTTCTTCCAGGATAAGAGCAAGGCGAAGCTGCTGGCGTCTACACAGATACACGTTCTCGACAACGAAGCGAACACCGTTCGCATAGGCCAGAGGGTGCCCATTCAGACGGCCTCTTTCTTCCCCTCCGGGTTTGCCATAGACTCGGGCAACCAGGGGCGAAACAACCAGAACCAGAACAACCCAAACCAGTTTATCAACACCGGGGTCGGCGGGGCATTCCCGCAAATCCAGTATGAAAACGTCGGCCTCAATATCGATGTCACTCCGAGCGTCTATGAAGATGACGTTCAGATGAAGATGAAGATAGAGTCTTCGTCCGTCGATAACCCGAACTCGCTTACGCCCACCTTCAGCCAGCGCACGATGTCCTCGGTCGCGCGGATCAAGGACGGGCAGACGACGCTGATAGCGGGCGTGAGCCAGAACAACGAAGCCAAGACCGTTCGCGGCTTCCCGATCATCGGACTGATACCGATACTGGGCCGCTTCTTTTCTACGCCCGCCACTACTAACCGGCAGAGCGACGTGGTCATAACGGTGACGCCTCACATTCTGCGCCGCGCCGACATACGCGAAGAAGACCACTACGCCAGAAAGGCGGGCACCGGCGCAGACCCGTCTACGGAGCTGACCCTTGAACAGATACTCTACCTTGCCGACATCGAAGAGGCCCAGCAAAACCAGATAGCCGGGGGGGCAGGAGGAGGAGCGGGCGGCGATCCAAAGGCAGTGCAGACGGCGGCCAAGTCTCCGCCTGCCCCGACGACCGCGACACCTGCCCCGAACACGACTACTGTGAGAGAGGGCGTGGTCGTAATGCCGCCGCCGGTCCAGAACACGACGGTGCAGACCCAGTTCAAACAGCCTCCCGGCACGCCGCAGGTCGAAAAGAAGACCGTGGCGGAGGTGGGTGTGCCTCCCGAGGACGAGGACGACGATGATGATGAAGATGATGATGAGGAGGAGGGCGACCCACAGGCCAATACGCCGGGCCCGGTGACCGTTACCGTCAGGAGCGCGGCGGCGGTGGCTACAAAAGGCCAGGACCTGTACGTAGCCGTGATCGTCAACGGCAACACGGAAATCTCCTATACTAACGTGTCGCTCACCTACGATTCGAATATACTCGAAATCAAAGCGGTTCGAGATGGAGGGCTGCTGCGGGCAGGGGGCGCTAACCCCGACCTTCAGTTCCAGGCCGAGAACGGGGTGCTGACCGTGCAGATGGAGCGGCCTCAAGGGACGGGCGGCGTCGGCGCGCGAGGGCAGTTATTGTTGCTCGTCTTCAGCGTAAAGAACCAGGGGCAAACGCCTCTGGCCTTCAACGAGCAGCAGACGTTCTTCCGAACGCCTGCCAATCAGCCCGTGCCGCTCAGGCTGCAATCGACGCAGATCGAGGTCAGGTAAAGGCTAGATTTTGGATTTCGGATCAAGAGAATGCGCAGGATGATTTCAGGCATGAGATCGAGAACTCCAAAATCCGGGATCGAAGGGTCGAGAGGATTTACCCTTCTCGAATTGATAATCGTGATAATAATCCTGTCGGTGCTGACGACGGCGGCGATACCGCTGGTTCGCAACACCGTCAGGCGCGAGCGCGAGACGGAATTGAGGCTCGCGCTTCGCGAGATACGCCGCGCCATAGACGAGTACAAGAAGTTTCACGACGAAACGAGGGGCACGGCGATACCCATAGAGTGGAAGACCCAGACCGGTTATCCGAAGACGCTCGAGATACTGGTTGAGGGCTTCATCCCGGCCAACACCGTCGGCACAACCGGGAACCGAAAGCGATTTCTCCGGCGACTGCCTATCGATCCGATGACCGGGAGCACGGAATGGGGGATGCGGTCTTATAAAGACAAGCACGACTCGACCTCCTGGGGCGGCGAAGATGTCTTTGATGTATACTCGCGCAGCAATCAGACTGCGCTCAACGGAACAACATACAGTGATTGGTAAATGGATAACGGTCATTTAAAACTGAAAAGAGCGAGCGAGAGCGGGTTCACATTGTTCGAGCTCGTCATGGTGATGACGATCATCGTGATTCTGGCTGCGGTCAGCGTCTCTTCTTATCAACACATGCAGACAAGGGCGAAGGAGACGATCCTTAAAGAAGACCTCCGCGTCATGCGGCGGGCTATAGACCAGTTCGCCGCAGACAAAGAGAGGCTCCCTCAATCGCTCGATGAGCTTGTCAGCGAGAATTACATCCACTCGGTCCCCATCGACCCCATCACGGGGCAGGCCGACTGGGAGGTCAAGACGGGCGAGGACGATATATCGCTTGAAGGCGGGCAGGGCATAGTCGATGTAAACAGCAGCGCGCCGGGCGAAGGCAGCGACGGAAAACCCTATCGAGAATACTGATCAGATGGCATCAGCTATACAGAGGTACCTGCTGGCACCGCGCGTGCCTAACATCGCAGCCGGATTCATAGACGACAACTTCACAGTAGTTGATCTGCGCCGCAGCCGGAACGCATTTGTGCTCGCTTCGAGCGCGGTCACCACTTTGCCTCCGGGCCTTCTGACTTCAGCCTTCGAATCCGAGAACATACACTCTCGCGCAGAGATGAGGGACATACTCCTGCACACCGCAGGGGCGGCGGGGTTGGCCGGAAAGAAGCGATGGTCGGTCGCGCTGCCGGAAGGAGCGGCCCGCTCCTTTGTCATCACGCTTGAGAGCAAGCCGGAAGGCAGGCGCGAGTTAAACGAGGTGCTCGCCTGGAAGATCGAGCGCCTCATCGCCGCGCCCGCATCCGAGCTTCGCATCAGTCGGCAACGGCTGAGCCCCGCTTCCGGCCAGGAGCGGTATCTTGTGACAGTGGCCCGCGAGGATGTGATCGCCGAGTATGAGGCGGTATTTGAAGATGCGGGATGGCAGGCCGGGCTCCTGCTGCCTCGCCACATCGGCGAATCGCAATGGCTGATCTGGGACAATACGCCCGGCGACAAGATGCTCGTCTCTGCCAATAAAGCGGGATTCACTTCGGTCGTCGCAAGAAACGGAGAGCTTGTGCTCGTGCGCAGCCACGCCTGCGAGCCGGAGGCAAAGGCAGACGAGTTGCACCGCTTTGCGCTTTATTATCGCGACCGGCTTGCCGAGAGCGGAGGGCAGGCGGACCTGAGCGGGCTGCTTGTGCTCGGACGTATAGATAGAGGCGAGGCTCAAAACGCCATCAAAGACGCGCTCGACACCGCGCCTCACCTGATAGACCCTGCGGAATTCGGGTTCAACCTTGCAGCCGAGCCGATAGCCTTCGATCACTTAGCCGGGGCCGCCGGTCTGGCCTCTCTTTGCTGGCGATAAATCGTTTATTACAGGTTGCGAGGCTTGCCCTTCCATACTCTCACGGCGCTGCCCGGCGTGATGGAACCGTCCAGAGGCACCCCATAAAGTTCCATCATCAGATCGAACTTCTTCTTTCCCGTAAGCCCTACGATCAATCTCACATCGACTGTTTCGCCGGGCGAGAGGATATGATCCTCTCCCGAATCTATCGTCTGGCGAGCGCCCGCCGAGGGGTTCGATCCGGCGTCGCGGGTCAACAGTATGTTGTTGCGGGTCACACCGGAGACG
>DASTET010001012.1:0-12967 GCA_035709445.1 Blastocatellia bacterium
AAGGCAAACAATCCTCGATCATTACGTAAATGCCGCGCGAGAGCTGTTGAGACTCCTCAGCCCCTCCACGTTTCAAACCGGAGCCTCTGAACACTTAAAGCGCGCGCTCGATCACTATCAAGCGCGCATAGCGATGCCCCCGGCCGAGTTAGAGCGTCGCCCACCGATGGAAATCTATCGCCTCTTCCTGCTCTACCTTCGTCGCCGCCTGGTAGCGACGCGCGACGAGCCCGATCACGCGGACGCTTACAAAGGTGCGGATGAATTCGCCGCAGACGTAAAGTTGATGCGCGACAGTCTCGCCGAAAATCGCGGCGAGCGGCTCGCGCGCAGGCTACTCGACCCGTTGCTCCGTCAGATAGAGACGTTCGGGTTTCATCTGCACACGCTCGATATTCGCCAGCACGCGCGCGCGCATCGCAAAGCGGTCGCCGAGCTTGCGACCGCGGCCTCGCTCAGCAAAGCCCCTGATCTCGAATTGCCCTCGCCGCCTTCCAAGCAGACAGCCGAGCTGCTTGAGACTTTGCGCAGCGTTGCCGAGTTTAAGCGCCGATTCCCTCCGCAGGCGATCCGCCGTTACGTCATCAGCGGCGCGCAATCGGCAGAAGACATCTTGCAGGCGGTGTGGCTCTCTGAGGCCTGCGGCATTCGCGTCGCCGAATCGGCCCGGGACAAAACGGCGGGGCTGATGCCCGTGCCGCTATTTGAATCCATCGAAGACCTGCGCAACTGCCCCGGGATATGTAGCAGGCTCTGGGCCTCGAATGATTACGCGCGGCTGCTGGATTCGTGGGGCCGGCGGCAGGAAGTGATGCTCGGTTACTCGGATTCAAACAAAGACGGCGGAATGATGACCAGCACGTGGGAGATTTACAAAGCGCACCGCGAGCTGCACCGGGTGGCCGATGAGTGCGAAGTTAAGCTGGGTATATTTCATGGACGCGGCGGCACTGTCGGTCGGGGCGGCGGGCCTACACATCGCGCGATAGTTGCGCAGCCCGTGGGCGCGTTCACTGGAGAGATAAGAATCACCGAACAGGGCGAGGTGTTGAACTGGAAATACTCCGATGCCATCTTAGCCGAGCGCAATCTTGAGCTGATGATCGCCGCTTCGTTTGAGGCCCTTGTGCGGCCCGGTCGCCTGAGAAGAGATGAAAGCGAGTGGGAAACGGCGATGGAGCAGATGTCTGAGGATGCGTTTCGATTCTATCGAGAAAAGATAGTCGAGAACCCTGACATACTGCCGTACTTCGAGCAGGCAACGCCCGTGCTCGAATTTGATCAGATCAAGATCGGCTCGCGCCCCGCGCGACGAAGCCGACGTAGCGGGTTAGAGGAATTACGAGCTATACCATGGGTCTTCGGCTGGATGCAGAGCCGTCACGTTTTGCCCGCGTGGTTCGGCGTGGGCTATGCGCTGGAACGTTTCAGAAGCGGGCGCGCAGATGGCGAGCAACTGCTTCAAGAGATGTTGCGCGATTTCCCGCTTTTTGAAGACCTGGTTCGCAACGTCGAATTAGGCATGGCGAAGGCTGATCTTACAATCGCGCGAGTCTATGCCGAGCTGGTCGAGGATGGCGGCGTGCGCGAGCGAGTGTTCGGGATGATTGCTGAAGAGTTCGAGCGAACGCGCCGCGAGATATTGCGTCTGAGCGGGCAGCAAATACTGCTTGAAACCACGCCGGTGCTTGCCCGCTCTATTCGATTGCGCAATCCGTACGTCGATCCGATGAGCTTGATTCAAGTTGTCCTGCTTGGCCGCAAGCGCGCCGGTGAGGAAAGCGATGAGCTCAATTATGCGCTCGCCGCAACGATCAACGGCATCTCGGCGGGCTTGCGCAATACGGGTTGATGCAGGCCGCATGCCCCGAAAGAGCCTGCCTATTCGTATATGAGCGCAGCCATCGGATCGACCTTTGTCTTGTGATGGCACTCGCACGGTACTAGCCGCGCGCAAGAGCCCAAAGCTGCTCCATCATCTCTACCAATCTATCGGGCGAGTCGCCGCCGGCGGAGAACTGAGCATTGAAGATCAATTCTGTGGTGCCGAGCTTTCGGGTCGCAGCAATATCCTCCGCGATCTGATCGGGTGTGCCGGTGAATATCCAACGATCGGCGCCAGGCGGCTTCGTATGGATTTCGACGTTCGCCGTCACGACCAGTTGCAGCGCGTCAGCGTCTCGGCCGGCCTGTGCGGCCATTTGCTTGATGGCGCCGAACATCTTCTCCATCGCGCCAATAGGAAGTCCGGACGGGTTCCAGCCGTCTGCGTAGCGCGCCACGCGCTTTAGCGCGTTCGGAGCATAGGCGGCCATGTAGATGGGCGGGCGAGGCTTTTGCGCCGGCTTGAGGTCTATGTAGGACTTCGGCAGCCGGAAGTAGCGGCCTTCGAACTCGACGGGGTTTTCGGTCCAGATCGCCTGTATGAGTTTCAGCGCCTCCTCTGCGCGGCGGCCCCGGTCCTCCATAGGCACGCCGACCGCCTCGAACTCGTCAGGCGACCAGCCGAGACCGAAGCCGACATCCAGCCTGCCGCCGGACAGCACATCGACAGTGGCCAGATGGCGCGCAAGCAGCACCGGGTTATAGTAAGGCAGGTTGATGATCGTCGAGCCGATACGCACGCGGCTTGTGTGAGCGGCTATGTATGCGAGCACCGCAAGGGGGTCGAGCGAGCGCCGATAGGGCAGCGGAAGCGAGCCATCGGCGGTGGCAGGGTACGGCGCTCTAGGCTCGACAGGATACAAAAGACGCTCGATCACCCAGAGGCTGTCATAGCCAAGTTCTTCGGCGCGGCGGGCTGCGGCAGTGAGTCCATCCGGGCCAGCATCAGGTCCAAACTGAGGTAAGTTGAATCCGAGTCTCATAAACCTTGCTCCTTTATGTTTAGTGGTAGACTTTTTGCATCGAGTCGAATTACAAACCCCGTTTTATATCATGGCGATATGCGAGTCAATTACAGAGCGGCAGAGATAACGTATCGCTTCTAACATCTCTTTCGATTCCCTGACTCAGGCAGACTTGTGGAAGACTTCACTCAGAGGTAAGCTCAACACTATGTTTGAGTGAAGGAGATTACCATGCGCAGTAAGAAAGCGATGACATGGTCGATCACAGCACTCACTGGAATACTACTGCTGATTATAGTTCTCTTCTGGCCTGCATTCCCCTGGTCCGGGCAGCTTCGCTACACTTTGAGGAGAACCGTAGTCAAAGCTCAAGCGGCCTTTGCTGCCCGGCAGAACGGGGAACCGAAGCTTGTATCACTGACCGGTCAGCTATCAGGAAGCGGAGCATTCTCTCAGGCGCTGAAGGGCGCACAGATAGTAGCCACCGAATCAGCCTCTGGTTATGCTGCTATGACGGATTCAGAAGGTAAGTTTATGTTGCCTCATCTTCTCTGGTATCCCGGAGCTACATACAATCTTACTATTACGGCAGACATCTATCACGTAAGGCATTTTAAGGTCGCAACTCCACCAGCTTACCCAGGCAACGGCATCGTTGATGTCGGACAACTGAATTTGCAGGAAGGTTACATTGTCCAGAGAAATAACAGACCTATCAGTTATCTAAAATATGACGGCGAGAACGACGACTACTATAGGGGTTTATTCAATCGCTTGACAGAACATGCCATTACAGACCATCAAAAGATTGACGCAATAAATAAGTACATTGCTACGAAACTGAACCCGAAAGAAGATGCCTGGAGTTTCAATTCTGCCCGTGAGATTATCGAGCGCGGCGCGCCTCATTGTAGCAATCTCTCTTTTGCAATGGCTATAATCGTTGCGGCAGGTGGCTACCCGGCCAGGACCGTTCATACAATTGATACTATCGATTATTTGAACACACACGTTTCGGTAGAAGTCTTTTTTGGCGATAGATGGCACCTTTATGATCCAACCTACGGTATCTTTTTTCTCGATGGGATGGGGAGAGTCGCCAGCTATAAAGATCTCAGGCTGAATCCTGATCTCATAACGCCAGCAGCATTTCAAGGGTTTGACCCCAGAACGATCCGCAGCATACTTGAATGGATGCCGAAGGCGGCGGGTTCTGGCTTTCATCAAATCTATGAAATAAACAAGAATGAGATATGTATCGTCTGGTGATAGAGATCGACTTGAACGTCAGATCAGCGGCAAGCAAATCAATGATCGACAGGGATTGTCCAGGGGTTGAATCATTATGAATATAGCTCGCAAACGCATTGCTTTCGTATGCATTGGAGCGGCGTCCTTCTCCGCTATTCTGTTGTGGCCAGGGCTCCCCTGGTCTGCGCATTTTCGTCACGCTCTAAAGAAGGTTGCTGTAAGAGCTGAAATGAAGGTTTCTGCCTGGCAAGGTAAGACGCCAAGACTTTTCTCGTTATCGGGTAGACTCATCACCAACCAGATTAACAAAGAACCGCTCAAGGGGGCCGAGATCGAAGTCCTGGATTCATTGTCCGGGTGGGCAAGCATGACTAACGAGAAGGGCGAATTCACTATTCGCGACGTCCTCTGGTATCCCAAAGCGTCCTACAGCGTGGTAATCACAGCTAATGCTTATCAGGTAAGGCTGCTGCAAGTGGCCGGTCCGGAAGATTATCCGGAAATAGAGATCTACAACCTTGGCGAGTTGGAGTTTGACCGTGGTTGTCGAATAGACGAGACAGACCTGCCTGGAAGGAATTCTATAACTTATATTGAATTCGACTCGGAGAACATTGAGTATTATAGAGAGCTGTTCGCGGAGTTAACGAAAGGAAAGGAGAATGACGAAGAAAAGCTGCTTGCAATAAACCTATTTGTTGCAAGCAGATTTATACCGAGTGGATTTACAGGAAGATACTTATCGCCAAAGCAGGTGTTGGAGAAAGGAACAGGTTCCAGAGGGATGCTGGCATTGACTTTGGGCACAATTGCCGGGGCAGGTAATTATAGAACGAGAATGATTGATCTGATTGATGAGGGATTGCCGCCAGCCGCTCATATGATTACGGAGGTATACTACGGAAATGGGTGGCACTTATATGATCCGACAACGGGAGTAACTTACCGAAACAATTATGGCACAGTAGCCAGCTATAAGGAGCTAAGGCTGGATACAAATCTCATATCTGCTGAATTGATGTCACGGCCCTTATCCGAAGTGCTCAACTCTCCTCGGAACCGAGGGGCCAATGTTTATCAATCAGGATTCCATCACTATTACTGTTTCAGGAAAGATTAGAGGGCAGACACAACCTCAATAGAGAAGGGTTGTCGTAGAGCAGCGTGGCGAGCCAACGATATAGAAAACGTTATGAACTGACGGCATAGGGGACAAGGGGCTCCCCAGCAGCGGTTACGTTCCTGCAAACTCAATCAGAGCCAACAAGACGGTCCAGGGCATTCTGCGGCGCTTGAGTTATGGGTTTTATGTAAACTATGATTGGTGAGCAATTGAGAGGGGATTTCCGTTGTATACAATCGCCAGAAACCTCGGATCGTTGCTTCTCTTCTTCGCTATTGTCGTTAGCCGAACCTCTGGGCTGGAACCGGGAGAGGGTGATTTTTTAGGGGTGACCTTTATCAACCTGACGCCGCAAGCCGGTATTGCGGCCAGGACCATTTACGGAGATGAGCGCAGGAACAGGTATCTTCTCGAAACGACGGGATGCGGAGCTGCCTTCATAGATTATGACAACGATGGATGGCAAGACATTCTCCTGGTCAACGGCTCCCGGCTCGAAGGCTTGCCGCCTGCCACAAGTCCGACCAATCATCTATACCGCAACAATGGTGACGGAACATTCCGGGACGTCACGCAAAAAGCCGGGCTATCTCGCACAGGCTGGGGGCAGAGCGTTTCGGTCGGCGATTATGACAACGATGGACACGATGATATTTTCATATCCTACTTCGGAAAGAACGCGCTCTATCGCAATAACGGTAATGGCACGTTTACAGATTTAGCCGAGAAAGCCGGCGTGGCGAATAACCGCTCTCGCTGGGGGTCAGGCTGCGCGTTTCTCGACTACGATCGCGATGGCTATCTCGATCTGTTTGTCGCAAGCTACATCGACCTGGATCTGAAGACGGCCCCTCTGCCGGAGACGGGGCCCTGTTTATATAAAGGGTTGACGGTTGCCTGCGGGCCTCCGGGTCTCACCGGAGGAGTTAATACTCTTTATCGCAACAACCGCGACGGCAGCTTCCGAGACGTCTCGGAGCAATCAGGGGTGAGGAAGACCAACGGCACTTATGGCCTTGGCGTTCTGGTGGCAGATTTTAACAATGATAGCTGGCCCGACATTTACGTTGCGAACGATTCGGCTCCGGCCGCTCTCTATCGCAATAACAAGAACGGCACATTTACTGATATAGGCATTGAGGCAGGCTGCGCCTTCAGCATTGACGGAAAGCCTCAGGCCGGTATGGGGGTTTCAGCGGGTGATTATGACCGAGACGGCTGGCTGGACATTTTCAAGACCAATTTCTCCGGGGACACTTCGACCCTCTATCACAATTCGGGCAATGCCATATTTGATGACTTAACCTTCGCCGCAGGTATAGGTGTTAACACGCGCTGGTTGGGCTGGGGATGCGGCTTTGTCGACGTTGATAATAACGGCTGGCTGGATATATTTCTCGTCAATGGCCACGTCTATCCGGAGGTCGAAAAACTCACGACCGAAGCGGGGTACGCACAACGGAAAGTGCTCTATAGAAATCTTCAAAACGGCCGTTTTGAAGACGTTTCAGACCGCGCGGGGCGAGCCGTGCTCGAACCCACGCCGGCGCGGGGCTGCGCTTTCGGCGATTATGATAATGATGGGGACATAGATATACTGATCAACCCTGTTAATGCGCTGCCTGAGCTTCTGCGCTGTGAGTCGAACAACCAGAACAACTGGATCACTATAAAGACGATCGGCGTAAAATCGAACCGAAGCGGGATAGGAGCTCGCATTAAATGCGTCACCGAAGATGGTAGCCAGATCGAGGAAGTGCGCAGCGGCGGCAGCTACTATTCCCAGAATGATCTCCGCGTCCACTTCGGACTGGGTAAGCGCGACAAGGTCAAGACGCTTGAGATACGCTGGCCTGGCGGACAGGTAGATACTTTGAGCGACGTCGCAGCCAATCAATTTATTTATGTAAAAGAAGGATCCGGCCTGGTCCGGGCATTGCCTCCTAACAGGACCAAAAAGTAGGGTGTGGTGAACATTGGGTAAGGGCACCAGTATGTTGAACGGCGCTCGAATTAAATCGGTCATCAATCTTGTTGCGATTGGCGCGCTCATCTGCCTCTGCTCAAGCGTCGTGCCCGGCCAGCGGAGGCCGCCTTCCGCCTTCGAACAGCATTACAATAAAGGCATCGAGTTTCTGGAAAAGCAGGATACGGACCGCGCCATCGCGGAGCTCAAAATGGCGGTAAAGATTAACCCCCGCCATCCGGATGCTCACAATGTGCTGGGGCTTGCGCTCGCCCGGGGGGGGGAAGGGAAGCTTGCGGCGGAGCACTTTCGCAAAGCAGTTCAGCTCGATCCGAAATCCTATAAAGCCTATCGCAATCTCGGTAAGATGCTTCAACAGCTTGGGGACATTGACGGCGCGATAGCATCGCTCAAGCAGTCGGTCTCGCTTAAAGCCGATGAAGCCGACACCCGGCTCTTGCTGGGTGTCGCGTTTCAGCGGAAACGAATTATTCAGTCTGCCATAGAAGAGTTTCGCGAAGCCGCCAGGCTGGACCCTCGTATGGCCGAGGCCCGTTTCTATCTCGGATACGCGCTCGGCGCTACGGGCCAGCTTCGGGAGGCCATCTCCGAGTTTGAGGCAGCCGTGAGGCTCAACCCCGATTATGCGGAGGCTTATTATTACCTGGGCACGGCCCGCTGGTTCTCTGATGATATGGGCGGCGCGGTCCTCGCGTTAAAAGAAGCAGCAAAGCGTATGCCCGGTCATGCCGATTCGCATTACTATCTTGGCCTGGCCGCCAGAAAGAGCGGCGACCTCCAGTCGGCGATAGAAGAGCTGACCGCTGCCACACGCCTCGCGCCCGACAGGGTCGAGCCTCGCCACGCTCTGGGTCAGGCGCTGCGGGAGAACGAAGACCTCGACGCAGCCATCGAAGCACTTCAAGCGGCGGTAAGGCTGAAGCCGGACTTCGTTCAAGCTCATAACGATCTCGGGCTCGCGCTGGTCGCTAAGCGTGACCCCGACGGCGCGATAGCTGCATTTAATAACGCTCTCAAGCTCGATCCGAATAATATCGTAGCTCATCATAATCTAGGCATGGCGCTCATTCAGAAAGGCGACTTCGCCGCCGCCGTGGTTGAGTACCAGAGACTGATCGCGCTTGCCCCTGACAGCGCCGAAGCTCACTACAATCTTGGTCTGGCCCTAAAAAACAGAGACAGGTTTGATGAGGCAGTACTGGCACTGAAAAAAGCCATCTCCTTACAGCCCGCCTTACACGAGGCGCACTACACCCTCGGCGTCATTCTCATGCAGCAATCAAGGCTGGACGAAGCGGCGAAGTCGCTCAGATCAGCTATAGAAGTGAAACCGGATTATGCGGAGGCCCATTATGCCCTCGGCACGGTGCTCCAACAAAAAGGCGATCTGGACGGGGCGGTGGCGGCTTTGCGCGAAGCGATCAAGCATGCGCCGAACGCCCCCGAAATTCGCAATACTCTCGGCGCCGCGCTCAGGCAAAGAGGCGATATCGAAGCCTCCCGCCTGGAATTCAAAGAGGCTGCGCGGCTAAACAAGAAAGCTTCAGATATGCAAGCAGCAATGTTTGCGACCAACACCGGGTTAGCCAGGCTTAAAGAGGGGAATATTGATGCTGCCATTGAGAGATTCGAGGCCGCAATCAAGCTCAATCCTGAAGATGCGCAGGCCTATTATAATCTCGCCAAAGCGCTCAGGCTGAAGGGCCGGCACGATGCCGCTCAGGCAGCCTATCAGAAGGCCAAACAGCTCAACCCGCGTCTCGGGCCGCTCCAGTAAAGACGGGAATGAAACCGCAGAGGACACAGAGGAGAGATTATTCCTCTGCGTTCCTCTGCGGTTATTCAAGCTCATTTCACGATGCCGCTGCCTTCTCTGATCGTAACGATCTGATTGGCTGCAACGCCTTTGATGATCTCTGTCTGACCGGCAGGCCATCGTACCTCTATCTGCTCGGCCTCCCTGTTCGAGCCTATACCAAAGTGCAGACGCATATCATTGTGCGAGTAGTAGCTTGATTGGCTGGTGATTTCTTGCGTGTGCAGACGCCCTCCTGCTTTCAGCGATACTCGCGCGCCTATGGCCGAGCGGTTCGATTTCACGCCGATCAGCTTCAGCTTGAGCCAGTTGTTTGCGCCGCGTTTCTGCGCGTTTATGTAATCATTGCGCAGCAGCGAAGGCGGCTCGTTCATGTTCATCACGAGGACGTCAATGTCTCCGTCATTGTCGAAATCACCGAAAGCGCAGCCCCGGCTCGAATGCGGGGCGCTTACTCCGGGACCGCACTCGGCGGAAACATCCTTGAAGCGGCCGTTCCCCAGGTTACGATAGACGAGGCGCGGATTGCGATGCGGATACTCCTTGAAGTGCTTCTCGACTTCCGGGTAAACATTGCCGCTCACCGTGAAAATGTCGGGCCAGCCATCATTATCGAGATCGACCAGACCTGTGCCCCATTGGACGTAACGCGTGTGGTCGAAACCGGCCGCTCTCGAAGCATCCTCAAAGAAGCCGCGACCGCTGTTTTTGTAGAGTACAGGCAGGTCGTCCGCGAAATGTGTCTTGAAGATGTCGGAGTGCCCGTCCGCGTTGTAATCGCCCGTGCTTACGCCCATGCCTGCCTGCGCCTGGCCGTCCTCGTTGTAGGCGCAACCCGCTTCAAGCGCCACATCAATGAATGCCCCCTTACCGTTATTACGATAAAGTATGCTTGCCGTTGAATCACAGGCTACATAGATGTCGGGCCAGCCGTCGACGTCATAATCGATCAGGGTGGCCGTCATCGCATAGCGGCCGCGGACCTTGCTTACGCCGGCGGCTTCGGATACGTCTGTGAAGGTGCCATCGCCATTGTTGCGATAAAAGAGGTTGGTATCGCTGGGGAGCCCCATCGGACCGCAGTTAACAGGTATGCCTTTCCACATACAATTACTGCCTTTCCCCGGCTCGGCAGCAGTTGCCAGATCGAACTTGAGATAGTTAGCCACAAACAGATCCAGGTCGCCGTCGCGATCATAATCGATAAAAGTGCATCCCGACCCCCAGCGTGTTGCCCGGCTGGCAAGCCCGGCTTTGGCGGTCACGTCGGCAAAACGGCCTTTACCCTCATTGCGATAAAGGACGTTCTGCCCCCAGCAGGTTATAAAGAGATCAACATACCCGTCGTTGTCATAGTCCCCGGCGCAGACGGCTGAAGCCCAGCCCGTGCGAGACAGGCCCGCTTGCGCGGTCACGTTGCTGAAGGTCCCGTCGCGGTTGTTACGATATAGCAGATTGGTCGGCTCTTTGCCTTTCGGAAATCCTTCGAGTCGCGTGCCGGAGAGCAGGAAGATGTCCAGCCAACCGTCATTGTCATAGTCCAGGAAGGCGACGCCACACCCGTTGGTCTCGATGATATATCTCTTTTTCTCAAGACCTCCGTACATGATCGGTTCCGACAGCCCGGCACGTTCCGCTATATCGACGAAGGTGACAGGAAAGTCGGTTGCGACATCAGCGCCTTCTGCTGAAAAGAGTCCGCTCACAATAAGCGCGGCTGCAACTATCAGAGAGAGAGTCAGGCAGTGATATAACCCGGCGTTGCTGAACATGTGAAGCCTATTTTTCGGACTCTGCCCGCAGCCGGTCCGCAAGCTCGAACTCTTTTCTGGCCTCTTCCATCCTGTTGGCTTGCTGGAGGACCTGGCCCAGCAAGTGATGGCCGGTGAAGTTGTTCGGGTCCATCCTGAGCGCGCGCCTTAATATGCTTTCGGCATTCGCCAGGTCGCCCTTTTTCAGATAAGCCTTTCCCAGCACGATGTAAGGCCCGCTAAAGAACGGGTTCAGCCAGATAGATTTTTGTAGCGGCGCGATGGCTTCATCCCACTTGAGCTGTCTGGTGTAGGCCTCGCCGAGCCTGTAGTAGGCCATTCCAAAGGCGGGGTTAATGAGAATCTCCTTTTTCAGAAGCTCAATGCCGAGATCGATCTCGGCGCGGTAAATAGCCAGCTCTCCCAAAAGGAAATTGGCTTGCGGCAGCTCGGGGTCCATTTCGAGCGCCTTTCGCAACTCCTTTTCAGCCAGCGTCTCAACTTGCTGCCGAATCATCATCTGAGCGTTTATCAAATATGCGGACGCCGAGTCCGAAGAGACTGCGAACATTCGCGAGAACGCTTCGCGCGCGCCGTCAGGATTTTGAGTTCGAATGTGGCTGTTGCCGAGGACGTAAGCAATCTCCACATTGCCGGGCGCCCAGTTCTTCACCTGTTCGAGATAAGGGATGGCCTCCTTAATGCGCCCGAGAAAATAGTAAGACATCCCGAGCAGCTCCACGGCCTGCTGATACTGCCGTCCGGTATTGTTTGCCCCCTTGATTGCGAGTGAAAAATAGTCTGCCGCTCGCGCGAAGTCGCCTTTCTGGTAATAGGCGAGCCCTAACAGGTGGTCTATGTGCAGCCGGTTCAAATCTGTTCTGGCGATGGCCTTGAGAATACCTATGGCGTCATCCGCTTTACCGGCTCCGAGCAGCTTCTGCGCCAGCTCGATCCTGGCCTGGTACGACTGGGCCTGAGCCGGCTGATTCTTTTCCGTCTGCCCCGTGGCAGAAGCCATTGTAAGCAGCAGCAAGACGCAAAGCAGCGGTAAGCGCATTATGAAGCTTATATTGGACATAGCTGCCCTCAACTGGTCGCGCCCCTTCGTTCGGGAAAAGGATATCTCGCCTCGGTCGCAAGAGGCAAATGCCACTGTAGTCAAACGCTATGCTGCTTGACAGCCCAGGGTCGATTTGATATAGCTTTGGCAGAGTTGCAGTTGACCGCTTGCGGACCGATTCGATCTGCAACCCGAGCGCGATAAACATTGCTTGAAAACCTATTGTCCTGAAACTGAAGTGCTCTGACAGATTGCAGTACTCTATCAAGCGAGTAACTTCCCGAAGTAACCTCCGGAGCATTTCCATTATTGAGTGTGCAGATCACATCACTCTGCATAAGGTGAAAGCAGCGCGGTGTTGCCGCCGATGGAAGCGGCAAACACATATTACCCGTATCGGGCCGACCCCACCATTCTTACTCAACGGATTCAGATCTGTTGACATGCCGGTTTTGAAACAGCATCGAGGGCTAGAGCTCAAGTGCTATGGAGGCACCAACCATGCTAAAACGCGGATTCCCTTTGATAGTTTTTAGCCTTTCACTGATACTCACTGCGCTCAGCATAAGCGGCAGGGCGCAGGCTGTCTATGGAAGCATCATCGGCACGGTCACTGATCCGCAAGCAGCCGCAGTCGGAGGCGCGACAGTGACTGTCACGGAGCTCTCAAAGAACGTAGTAACTACAACGCGAACCAATGATTCGGGCAATTACTCTGTGCTGAGCCTCACCCCTGGCAGGTACAGCGTAAGAGTCGAGGCGCAAGGGTACAAGGCTTATACTCAGGAGGTCGACGTCAAGGCTGATGTCTCGGCCCGCGTCGATTTCGAGTTACAGCTCGGCCAGGTAACCGAAGAGGTCACCGTAAGCGCCGACGCTCAGCAGCTCTCATTGAAGACGGACCGGGCGGACGTCGCCACGACATTCAGCCAGACGCAGCTACAGGAGCTGCCCATCTTCGACCGCAACTTCACTACCTTCGAGCTGCTCACGCCAGGCACCGTAAAGCTGAGCAGCTTTCAGCATGCTGCGAGCGAAAACCCGCAGGGCTCGATCCAGATAATGGTCAACGGTCAGCACTTCAGCGGGACTTCGTTCCAGCTCGACGGGACTGACAACCGCGATCC